>NZ_LZXX01000082.1:0-171250 GCF_001729305.1 Burkholderia sp. A2
GCGCGCTACAAGGTGCTGGTCGCCGCGAACGCGGTCAGCAAGCAGGACTACGACAACGCGGTCGCCACGCAGGGCCAGGCCGCGGCGGACGTCGCGGCCGGCAAGGCGGCGGTCGACACCGCGCAGATCAACCTCGGCTATACGGACGTCGTGTCGCCGATCAGCGGCCGCGTCGGCATCTCGCAAGTGACGCCGGGCGCATACGTGCAGGCGAGCCAGGCGACGCTGATGTCGACGGTGCAGCAGCTCGATCCGGTGTACGTCGACCTCACGCAGTCGAGCCTCGAAGGGCTGAAGCTGCGTCAGGACGTGCAGAGCGGCCGTCTGAAGACGAGCGGTCCGGGCGCGGCGAAGGTGTCGCTGATCCTGGAAGACGGCAAGACCTATTCGGAAGCCGGCAAGCTGCAGTTCTCGGACGTGACGGTCGACCAGACCACCGGCTCGGTGACGATCCGCGCGGTGTTCCCGAACCCGGGCAAGGTGCTGCTGCCGGGGATGTTCGTGCGTGCGCGGATCGAGGAAGGCGTGAACGAGAACGCGTTCCTGGTGCCGCAGATCGGCGTCACGCACGACCAGAAGGGGCAGGCGATCGCGATGGTGGTGAACGCCAGCAACAAGGTCGAGCCGCGTCCGCTGAAGACCACCGGCATGCAAGGCCAGAACTGGATCGTCGAAGGCGGTCTGCAGGCGGGCGATCACGTGATCGTGCAAGGCGTCGACAAGGTGCGCCCGGGCGCGACCGTGAAGACCGTTGCGGCCCAGCTTGCGCAGGCGCACGGCGCCGTCGCATCGAGTGCTCGTTAACAGGGGGCCTGCTTCATGGCAAAGTTTTTTATCGATCGCCCGATCTTCGCGTGGGTGATCGCGATCGTGCTGATGCTGGCCGGCGTCGCGTCGATCTTCACGCTGCCGATCGCGCAGTATCCGACGATCGCGCCGCCGGCCGTGCAGATCACCGCGAACTATCCGGGCGCTTCCGCGAAGACGGTGGAAGACACGGTGACGCAGGTGATCGAGCAGCAGATGAGCGGTCTCGACAACTTCCTGTACATGTCGTCGACGAGTGACGATTCGGGCAACGCAACGATCACGCTGACCTTCGCGCCGGGCACCAACGCCGACATCGCGCAGGTCCAGGTGCAGAACAAGCTGTCGCTCGCGACGCCGGTTCTGCCGCAGGTCGTGCAGCAGCTCGGCATGTCGGTGACGAAGTCGAGCAGCAGCTTCCTGCTGTGGATTGCGTTCAACTCCGAAGACGGCAGCATGTCGAAGGACGACCTGACGAACTACGTCGCGTCGCACGTCCTCGATTCGATCAGCCGCATCAACGGCGTCGGCCAGACACTGCTGCTCGGTTCGCAATATGCGATGCGCGTGTGGCTCGATGCGACGAAGCTGACGAACTACGGCCTCACGCCGTCCGACGTGACGGCCGCGATCAGCGCGCAGAACGTGCAGGTCGCGGGCGGCCAGATCGGCGGCACGCCGGCGAAACCGGGCACCGTGCTGCAGGCGACCATCACCGAGGCGACGCTGCTGCGCACCCCCGAGCAGTTCGGCAACATCCTGCTGAAGGTCAACCAGGACGGTTCGCAAGTGCGCGTCAAGGATGTCGCCAGGGTATCCCTGGGGACGGAAAACTATAACTTCGACACGAAGTACATGGGGCAACCCACGGCCGGGCTCGGCATCCAGCTCGCGACCGGCGCCAACGCGCTGGCGACCGTGAGTGCGATCCAGGCGAAGGTGGCCGAGCTGTCGCGATACTTCCCGCGCGGGCTGGTCGTCCACTATCCGTTTGATACGACGCCGTTCGTGCGCCTGTCGATCGAGGAAGTGGTCAAGACGCTGCTCGAAGGCATCGTGCTGGTGTTCCTCGTGATGTATCTGTTCCTGCAGAACCTGCGGGCGACGATCATCCCGACGATCGCGGTGCCGGTCGTGCTGCTCGGCACGTTCGCGATCATGGCAGCCGTCGGCTTCTCGATCAACACGCTGTCGATGTTCGGCCTCGTGCTCGCGATCGGCCTGCTGGTCGACGACGCGATCGTGGTGGTGGAGAACGTCGAGCGCGTGATGGTCGAGGAAGGCCTGTCGCCGAAGGAGGCGACCAGGAAGGCGATGGGCCAGATCACCGGCGCACTCGTCGGCGTGGCGCTCGTGCTGTCGGCGGTGTTCGTGCCGGTGGCGTTCTCCGGCGGCTCGGTCGGCGCGATCTATCGTCAGTTCTCGCTGACGGTCGTGTCGGCGATGGTGCTGTCGGTGCTGGCCGCGCTGATCCTGACGCCGGCACTGTGCGCGACGATCCTGAAGCCGATCCCGAAGGGCCACCACGAAGAGAAGAAGGGCTTCTTCGGCTGGTTCAACCGGACCTTCGACAAGAGCCGCGATCGGTACCACGTCGGCGTGCAACACGTGATCAAGCGCTCGGGCCGCTGGCTCATGATCTATCTCGCCGTGCTCGTCGCGGTCGGCCTGCTGTTCGTGCGTCTGCCGAAGTCGTTCCTGCCGGACGAAGACCAGGGCTACATGTTCGTGATCGTGCAGACGCCGTCCGGCTCGACGCAGGAAACGACCGGCAAGACGCTCGACAACATCAACGCGTACCTGACCACCGCGGAGAAGGACGTGGTCGACTCGGTGTTCACGATCAACGGCTTCAGCTTCGCGGGTCGCGGCCAGAACTCGGGTCTCGTGTTCGTGAAGCTGAAGGACTTCTCGGCGCGCCGGCGTTCGGACCAGAAGGTGCAGGCGCTGCTGCGAAGGACCGCCGCGCATTATGCGAAGTACAAGGATGCGATGGTGATTCCGTTCAACCCGCCGTCGATTCGGGAACTCGGCAACGCGTCCGGCTTCGACTTCGAGCTGACGGACAACGCCGGTCTTGGCCACGACGCGCTGATGGCGGCACGCAACCAGCTGCTCGGGATGGCGTCGAGGGACCCCCTGCTCGCGCTGGTGCGCCCGAATGGCCTGAACGACACGCCACAGTACAAGGTGGACATCGACCGCGAGAAGGCGGATGCGCTCGGCGTGACGCCGGATGCAATCGACCAGACGTTCTCGATCGCGTGGGCGTCGAAGTACGTGAACAACTTCCTCGACACCGACAGCCGGATCAAGAAGGTGTACGTGCAGGCCGACGCGCCGTTCCGGATGACGCCGGACGACCTGAACGTCTGGTACGTGCGCAACGGGTCGGGCGGGATGGTGCCGTTCAGTGCGTTCGCGACCGGCCGCTGGACCTACGGTTCGCCGAAGCTGGAGCGCTACAACGGCGTCTCGTCGTTCGAGATCCAGGGGCAGGCCGCGGAAGGCAAGTCGACCGGCCAGGCGATGGCCGCGATGGAAACGCTCGCGAAGAAGCTGCCGGAAGGCGTCGGCTATGCGTGGACGGGTCTGTCGTTCCAGGAAATCCAGTCGGGCTCGCAGGCGCCGATCCTGTACGCGATCTCGATCCTCGTCGTGTTCCTGTGTCTCGCGGCGCTGTATGAAAGCTGGTCGATTCCGTTCTCGGTGATCATGGTCGTGCCGCTCGGCGTGGTCGGCGCGTTGCTCGCGACGACGCTGCGCGGCCTCGAGAACGACGTGTTCTTCCAGGTTGGCCTGCTGACCACCGTGGGCTTGTCCGCGAAGAACGCGATCCTGATCGTCGAGTTCGCGCGCGAGCTACAGGTCGCGGAGAAGATGGGGCCGATCGAGGCCGCGCTGGAAGCGGCGCGCCTGCGGCTGCGTCCGATCATGATGACGTCGCTCGCGTTCATTCTCGGCGTGCTGCCGCTCGCGATCAGCAACGGCGCGGGTTCGGCCAGCCAGCACGCGATCGGCACGGGTGTGATCGGCGGGATGATCACCGCGACGTTCCTCGCGATTTTCATGATCCCGATGTTCTTCGTGAAGGTACGCCAGATCTTCAGCGGTGAGCAGGAAGATGCCGATCTCGCCCTGCGGCTCGCACAGGCGCATTCGCGTCACGAAGAGCGACCGCACGACGACGAAGACGCCGGCAACAACGGACAGTGATGATGCAAAAACACACTTTGAGTGCAAGTGCGATCGCATTTGCCACCGCGCTCTTCGCCACGGGCTGCACGATGGCGCCGCATTACCAGCGGCCGGCTGCGCCTGTTGCACAGGCGTTTCCGTCCGGCGGCGCGTACGCGACGCAGCCGACCGCGAAGGCCGGCGCGCGCAGCGCGAATGGCCAGGCGGCGACTGCCGTCGGCTGGCGCGAGTTCTTCGTCGATCCGCGCCTGCAGCGGCTGATCGAGATCGCGCTGAAAAACAATCGCGACCTGCGCGTATCGGTGCTGAACATCGAGGCGGCGCGCGCGCAGTACCAGATCACGCGCGCGGACTTGTTTCCGACGCTCGACGCGGTGGGCACCGGCAATCGCCAGCGGCTGCCGAACGCGCTGACGGCTGTCCCGGGACGCAACATCATGACGACCTACAACGTCGGGCCGCGGGCGTCATGGGAGCTCGACCTGTTCGGCCGGATCCAGAGCCTGAAGGAGCAGGCGCTCGCGCAATACCTCGCGACCGCGCAGGCCCGCAAGGCATCGGAGATCGCGCTGGTGTCGCAGGTGGCGGAGCAGTACCTGACGGTGCTGTCGACCGACGACCTGCTGAAGGTGACGGACGATACGCTGAGGACCGCACAGGCGTCGTACGACCTGACGAAGCTGAAGTTCGACAACGGCACGGGCTCCGAGCTCGACCTGCGCCAGGCGCAGACGATCGTCGAGACGGCGCTTGCGAACCGGCAGGCGCAGGCGCGCGCCCGCGCGCAGGCGGTGAACGCGCTGGTGCTGCTGATCGGCGAGCCGCTGCCGGGCGATCTGCCGGCCGGCATGCCGCTCGATGCGCAAGACTTCCTGACCGACATCCCGGCCGGGTTGCCGTCGGACCTGCTGACGCGCCGTCCGGACATCATGGAAGCGGAGCAGAACCTGCGCGCGGCCAACGCGAACATCGGCGCGGCGCGCGCGGCGTTCTTCCCGCGCATCTCGCTGACGGCCGCGTTCGGCACCGCGAGCCCGACGCTGGGCGGCCTGTTCAAGGCCGGCACGGCGGCGTGGTCGTTCGCGCCGAACATCGCGCTGCCGATCTTCGAGGGTGGCGCGAACCTTGCGAATCTCGATCTTGCGCACGTGCAGAAGCGCATCGAGATCGCGAACTACGAGAAGGCCATCCAGTCGGCGTTTCGCGAGGTGTCGGACGGGCTCGCCGCACGCGGCACGTACGACCAGCAGATCGCGGCGCTCGAGCGCGACGAGCACGCGCAGCAGCGTCGCTTCGATCTGTCCGACCTGCGCTACAGGAACGGCGTGGACAGCTACCTGACGGTGCTGACCGCGCAGACGGACCTGTACACGGCGCAGACGTCGCTGATCAGCGCACGTCTGGCGCGCTGGACGAACCTGGTCGATCTGTACCGCGCGCTCGGCGGCGGCTGGATCCAGCGCGCCGGCGAAGCGCCGCGCCCGGCCGACCAGCCGGTCGACGACGGCAAGGCGGCCGTACCGTTCGCATCGGCCACGGCGGCGCGCGCTAACTGACCGCGAGCATGACGAAAATGGTTCGCAAGACCAAGGAAGCGGCGCGCTTGACCCGGGAAGCCATTCTCGACGCGAGCGAGCGCCTTTTCGATGCATGCGGCTATGGCGCCGTGTCGCTCGAGGACATTGCCGAGGCGGCCGGAGTCACGCGCGGCGCGGTGTATTGGCACTTCAGGGACAAGAGCGATTTGCTGCTGGCGCTCTTTGTCCGGGTGCGGGAGTCGTTTCGCGACCAGTTGGCGGCACTTGCGCGGCGCGGCAGCCGGCGCGGGAGCATCCAGGCGTTCTGCCGCCTGTTGTTGTCGGGCGGCGCGCGCTGCGCCGAAGCGAAGGCGATCCGCCGACCCGGCGGCAAGCTGCTCCCGCACGACGAGATTTTCCTTGCCGAGCCGTTGACGGCGCATCTCGCGATCGAGCTGTTTCAGGAGATGCATGAGACGCTCGTCGCGATCCTGAACAAACCCGGCGACGCCGACGAAAACGGCGCGACAGTATCGGTGGGCGAAACCGAAACCGACGCCTATTTTCTCCAGGCATTGCTGGTGGGGCACGCGCGTCTGTGCGCATTTCATGCGGCGCCGCGCAAGATGGGCGACGCCACCGCGCAGATCGTCGGGCGCGGCATCGAAGCGGTCTGCACGCGCGCTCGCGCCGCGAATCGGGGCGGCGCGATGCCGATAGCCTGACCGCGGGCGGCGCGCCGGGCCGCCGACACGCAGGTCAGGCGACGATGGCGCGCCGCAGCCGCAGCACGGCATCCTGCATGTTGCCCGGCAGCGTCGCGCCAAAACCGATCACGAGCCCGGCCTCGCCGCCGCCGCGGTAGTGCGCAGACAGCGGCGGCGTCTGCAGTCCGAGCGCCGCCGCAGCTTTCCATACCGCGAGATCCGCGTCCGGTGCGGCCGCGCCACGCAGCTTCGCGACGAGATGCAGGCCGGCATCGGGCGCGTCTCCCCAATCGAGCACGTCCGCGCAATGGCATTCGAGCGCGGCCAGCAGCGCGTCCCGACGCTCCGCATAAAGCATCCGCATGCGGCGCAGGTGCGTCGCGAAATGCCCTTCGCCGATGAATTCCGCGAGCGTGACCTGCAACGGCGTCGGCGATTGCCGGTCAACCAGTGCGCGGGCGTGCGCAAAAGCCCCGGCGAGCCCCGGCGGGGCGATCAGGAAGCCGATCCTCAAGCCGGGCGCCAGGACCTTCGCGAACGTGCCGACGTAGATCACGCGATTCGCGGCCGATTGTCGGCCGAGCGCGCGCAGGGGGTGCAGCGGCCGCCCGGCGTAGCGGTAGTCGCCGTCGCAATCGTCCTCGACGATCCAGGCGTCCGTACGCTCGGCCCAGTCCAGCAGCGCGAGCCGGCGCCGCAGGCTCATCGTCACGCCGAGCGGGTACTGATGCGACGGCGTCACTACCGCGAGGCGCGCGTCCGCGGCCAGCCGTGCACCGGCCTCGACGTCGAGGCCCTCCGCGTCGACCGGCACCGGCACCGCACGTGCGCCCGCGCTTTCGACCGCACTGTGTCCCGCGACGAATCCCGGGTTCTCGATCCACACCGTGTCGCCCGCGTCGATCAGCAGGCGCGCGGCCAGCGCGATCGCGTGCTGCGAGCCGGACGTGATCACCACGTCGTCGGCATCGCACGGCAGGCCGCGCGTCACGCCCAGATGTTCGGCGATCGCCTCGCGCAGCGGGCGGTATCCGGCCGGATCGGCGTAGCCGAGCTGGTCGGCGGTCGGCCGGCTGCGCCAGAAACGGGCGGACAGGCGAGTCCACGTGTCGTACGGGAACGCATCGAACGCGGGGGTGCCCGGCGCGAGCAGGCCCGGCCCGCGCGGCACCGGCGTGACCGGCAGCCCGGCCAGGCGGCGGCCTCGCTCGGACAGCACCGGGTACGCATCGCCGCCCGCGGAGGTCACGGACAGCGGCGCCGTGGCGGCGGGCGGCGCCAGATCTTCCGGCAACACGTCCGGCACGTAGATGCCGGAGCCGCGCTGCCCGCGCGCATAGCCCTCCGCGATGAGCCTGTCGTACGCCAGCACGACGGTCTGCCTCGACACGCCCAGTTCGGCCGCGAACGATCGCGTCGACGGCAGGCGCGCGCCCGGACGCAGGTGACCGCGCAGCACCGCCTCGCGCAGGTGCCGGGCGATCTGCTCCTGAAACGGCAGCGCCGCGGCGGGATCGACAGCGAAAGCGCCCCAGACGGGTGGGGTGGCGCGTTTGCTCATGGCCTGAAAGTGGAGTGATCCGGTTTCCGAAAGTGGGCTTAGATAATAGTGCCACCTGTTGCTATCGTGCAAACCATGTCATTCCTTTACCGATTACGCGCATGACTCTCGAAGCGTCTTCCCTGCGCCGCGGCCTTGCGCTCGCGTCGCTCTATACAGGCGTATTCCTGCCGCCGCTGGATTACTTCATCGTCAATCTGGCGCTGCCTGCGATTCACGTCGGCCTGAAAGCCAGCGACGCGCAGATCCAGCTCACGGTCTCCGCCTACGCGCTCGCCTATGCCGTCGTCCTGATCACCGGCGGGCGCCTCGGCGATCTGTACGGACGCCGGCGAATCTTCATGATCGGCATGGCAGCCTTCGTCGTGGCATCGGCGCTGTGCGGCATGGCGACGAGCGGCGAGGTGCTGGTCGCGAGCCGCGTCGTGCAGGGCATCAGCGCGGCGCTGATCACGCCGCAGGTCCTCGCGTCGATCCGCACCGTCTTTCCGGTGCAGATGCAGCCGCGCCTGATGGGCCTCTACGGGTTCGTGTTCGGGCTCGCGTCGGTGGCAGGGCAGGTCGGCGGCGGCGCGCTGATCGATCTGCATCCCTGGGGACTCGACTGGCGCGTGGTATTTCTCGTGAACGTGCCGATCGGCATGCTCGCGCTGGCGGGAACCTGGCGATATCTGCCCGAGAGCCGCGCGGAGCGCGGCGCGCGCATCGACGTCCCGGGCATGGTCGCGCTGACCGTTGCGCTGATGCTGCTGATCTATCCGCTGACCGTCGGCCGCGAACTGCACTGGCCCGCATGGACGTTCTGGAGTCTCGGCCTGTGCATACCGGCGTTCGTTGCGTTCATCGGGATCGAGCGTCGGGTTGCGCGGCAGGCGCGCGATCCGCTCGTCGATGTGGCAGTGTTGAGCCAGCCGGTCGTGGCAATCGGCTTGCTGCTCGCGTTCCTCTTCTACAGCATCGCGGCGTTCTTTCTCACCTATGGCATCTACCTGCAGGAGGGGCTCGGCTGGACCCCGCTGCAATCGGGCCTCGGCCTCGCTCCCTACGGTGCCGGCTATCTGCTCGGGCCGCTCGCGACGCCATGGCTCGCCCGCCGCATCGGCGAGGGCCTGATGCCGCTCGGGTTCGGTTGCCTCGCCGGCGGCTTCGGGCTCTGCGCACTGCAACTGGGCCACGGCGCGCCGGAACTGCCGTTTTATATCGGTATCCTGATTGCCGGGACTGGACAAGGGCTGGCGCTGCCGTCGCTGCAGCGGATCGTGCTGGCGGACGTAGATGCGCGCCATGCCGGCATGACCGCCGGCGCGATCGTCGCGATGCTCTATATCGGCGCCGCTTTCGCGGCCGCCTGCATCGGCGGTGCGTTCTTCGGCGCGCTCGGCGAGGGTAGCGGCGCGGCAGCGCATGCGCACGCGATGCGCATCGGCCTCGAATGGATGCTCGTGCCGCTCGTCGCGGGGTTCCTGGTCAGCGTCTGGATGGTGCAGCGTCGCGATCGGACGACGAGCGCCGTGCGCGGCATTTGATCCGGGGCGCGGGGCGCATTTGCCCGCGTGCGGCACGGGGCGCTCACATCGTGTCCGCGACGCGATCCTTGCTGCCATACGAAGCGGCGATGACGCGCAGCGCCTGTTTCGCGCGCTCGTCCAGCGAGCCGCTGTGCAACATGACGTCGGAACTCGGCAGCGGCGGCAATCCGAACCGGGCGCCGACCTCGACGGATCCGGCCGGCGCCGCGGGCCGGGCCAGCGCTGCGACGGCCAGGCCCGCGGACACGGCGGCCGCGACCGTATTCACGCCCCCACCCACGAAGACCTCCAGCCAGGGAATGTCCGCGTCGTCGAGCGCCCGCGACGCCATCGCACGCACCCTGCACGTGGCGGGCAACGACGCAACACGCAGCGGCGTTCCCGGCTCGTAATGCAAGCTCGGCGCGGCGTACCAGCCGATCTGTTCGTTGGCGATCACGCAGCCGTCGTCGCGTCCCTCGACGCGCCGGACGATCGCGGCGTCGAGATTGCGGCCATCGAGCTCGGCGAGCAGCCGGCGGGAATTGTCGACGCGCACTTCGATCGTGAGTCCGGGATCGAACACATGAAGCATCGACAGCAATGCCGTCAATTCCGTGCCCACGAGATTGTGGCTCACGCCGAGCATCAGACGCGCGGGCGGCAGCGCCAGCCCACGCAGCGCGCGGTCATGCGCGGCGACGAATTCGCGCGCGGATTCGACGAATGCATTCCCTTCCCGCGACAGTCTCACGCTGCGCGGTGTGCGATCGAGCAACCGGTATCCCAGGCGTTCCTCGAGGCGTTTCAATTTCACGCTGACCACGCCCTGTGTCGTATCGAGAAAATCTGCCGCCTTTGTAAAGCTTTCCAATTCGGCAACCAGCAGAAATGCACGAACAGCATCGACGTCGAGTGTAGCCATGGTCAATCATCCAGAATTGTTGTGATTGAAATAATCATTTCGATATTCAACACATACTCGGGGAACTCCATAATTCTGTCAACTCGCCACACGTGAATAGCGATTCAGAACGGATATTATTGAGAGGGCCACATGAATAACTCCATCTGCGCCGGCATCCGACCGGTTTTATCGCAACCGGGCCTCTTTCGCACCGGGTAAGCCGCCGGCGCGGGTTTGCGCCGGGCATGCCATGCGCACGCCGGCAGCCATAGCGAAGCTGGTCCGGCGACAGGGCGCAGACCGATCTTCCTTCCGGGATCCAGCAATCGAGATCGCGTGATTCACACTGTTCCGGCACTTTGCCAGGACGGCGGGGCGCGCTTTTTGATTACATTCGTTTTTGACGAATTGCATTCAAAAAGCTTTCGAATTGCACTTGCCACTCCATCGAATATTCATGGGGGTGGATTGGTGTGGCCAGAATTTCGCCAAATTACGCATCGGATGGATTTAATCGATCAATAAGCCAGCCGGAATGTATTGCCGGATTTTTGAGAATGCGACGTAACGCGATCCGACTACTTCGGTTCGATAGCCTATTGATCAATTTGCAATACCAATGATTAGCGAGGAAGCCATGAACGAGCAATACGATCCCACCGTGTTCGTCTCCCATCCGGCACGCCTGCGGTGTGAACTGCCGGCCGATCGCGACGAGATGTGCTTCGTCGCCGAATCGCGGGATGCGATCCGCCGCATTCTGGATGGAGACGACGACCGGCTTCTCGTGATCGTTGGCCCCTGCTCGGTGCACGAGCGCACCGCTGCGCTGGACTATGCGGCGCGCCTGTCCGAGGTTCGGCGCACGCTGCATCGCGACCTGGAAATCGTGATGCGCGTCTATTTCGAGAAGCCGAGAACCTGTCTCGGCTGGAAAGGCCTGATCAACGATCCGCATCTGGACGAATCGCACGACATTGATGCAGGGCTGCGGATCGCGCGCCAGCTGATGCTGGACGTCACGTCGCTGCGTTTGCCGGTTGCCACCGAGTTCCTCGACGTCCTGAGCCAGCACTATCTTGCGGACCTCGTATCGTGGGGCGCGATCGGCGCCCGCACGACCGAATCGCAGATCCACCGTGAAATGGCGTCCGGGCTGGCCTGCCCGATCGGATTCAAGAACGGCACCGACGGCGGCCTGAAGGTTGCGATCGACGCGATCCGTTCGGCACGCAGCCGCCATCGTTTTCTCGGCGTCGATGGCGATGGCCGCTTCGTCAGGCAGTCGACGGACGGAAATAGCCACGGCCATCTGGTCCTGCGCGGCGGCAAGGTCCCCAACTACGACGCGCAGAGCGTGGCTGCTGCCTGCGAGTTGCTGGTGGCGCACGGGCTCGCGCCCCGCGTCGTCATAGACGCGAGCCACGGCAACAGCGGCAAGCAGCACGAGAACCAGTTGCCCGTGTGCGCATCGATTGCCGCGCGCGTCGCGGCCGGCGACACCGGTGTCGCTGGCGTGATGATCGAGTCGAACCTCGTCGCCGGCAGCCAGTCGCTCGGCGACAGCGCCGGGCTCGTCTACGGCCAGAGTGTGACCGATGCCTGCATCGGCTGGGACGACACGGTCACGACGCTCGAGCGGCTCGCTGCCGCGACCCGCGCTCGCCGGCGTCCGTCCGACGGCGAGTGCGCCGATCTGGCGCCCCTCTCTTCGACCGCATGATCGATGGTCACCGTCCGTCGCGTCGCTCGGCCGCCGGGCCGGATACGCGCCCGCGGTGCGGCACAACCCGACACACTCTCTTTTCGCTCCATGGACAACCTCACGCACGCACCCCATGAACGCGAGGTCGACCGGCATCGCCGGTCGATCAACGCGATCGACCAGGAATTGCTCCGGTTGCTCAATCGCCGCAGCGAGCATGCGCAACAGATCGGCTTGTCGAAGCGGTGCGCGGGGCTCGCGATTCTGCAGCCGTTGCGAGAGCAACGGATTCTCGACGAACTCAAGCAGCTCAACCCGGGGCCGCTGCGGCCTGCGCAGGTCGAACGGATCTGGGGAGAGATATTCTCCGCATCGAGGAGCCTGCAGCAGGCCGCACCGATTGCCTTCCTCGGGCCCAGCGGGACGTATAGCGAAGACGCGGTGATCCGGTTTTTCGGCGACACGGCCTTGCGCATCGGCTGCGCGACGCTCGGTGACGCATTCGACGCGGTTGCGTCGGGTGCGGCACCCAGCGCAGTCGTGCCGTTCGAGAATTCCGCACACGGCTGCATCGCGGACACGCTCGACCTGCTCGCCCGCACCGGCGTGCCCGCCAGCGGGGAAGTTGTCCTGCCGATCGTGCACTGTCTTCTGTCGCATGCGCGGGATCTGAGCGCGGTGGACTGCGTGCTCGGGCATGCGCAGGCGCTCGCGCAATGCAGGAACTGGCTCGATCGCCACTTGCCCGGCGTCGAGCGACGCGCTGTCTCGAGCAACGCCGCGGCGGCGAAGGCGGCCAGCGAAAACGCCACGTACGCAGCACTCGCCGGCGAGCGCGCCGGGCAGCTATACGGCGTTGCGGTGCTGCAGCGCGCCGTTCAGGACCAGCCGTCGAATCGCACACGGTTCCTGATCATCGGCGACGCGCCGCGCGTCGAGGCGAGCAACGGCAAAACGCTGATACGGGCCGAGATCGAGCATCACGCCGGCAGCCTCGCCCGCTTGCTCGCCCCGCTGCAAGCCCACGGCGTCTCGATCGATTTCCTTGAAACGCGCCCGCTCGGCAACGATGCATGGACGTATTGCTTCTATCTCGAGCTTGCGGGCTTTCCACACGAGGCGCCGGTCGCGGCAGCGCTGGCGGAGATGACGCGACAGGCGTCGGCGGTTGCGGTGCTCGGCTCGTATGGGCGCTCGACCGCGTGCGCGGCACCCGCCGCACCGCTCCCCACCGACCCTGCCAGGGAGCGCGCGCAATGAACTGGCCCGCTGACCATGCAATGCATCGCATCAAGCGGATCTTTGCATCGCTGGACGACCGCCTGATCGTGCTGCTTCGCTGCACGCCACACGTGCTCGCGCGTCGCGACACGGTGAAGTGCCTGCACACGCTGCGCACCGCTTACGAGGACGACCTGGAAATCGTACCGTTTCTCGCGGCGAGTTGCCGGCGCACGTTGCCGGAGGCCGTCGAACGAACGCTCGGCCGCCGGGTGCGCCGCACCGGCTTCTCGCTGGCCGTCGAGCACGACGCCATGAGCGGGTCCGGCTTGCCGACCGCGTGGTGGCTGTGGGACGGCCGCGCGCCGCTGCGAATCCCGTCCGATGCGCCGCTCGTCGCGACGCTGTGTCCGCCTGCTCCCCTGCCGGAACTCGGCTGGGCACTGCCGCTCGCCGAAGGCGATTGCCTGACGGAACGCCTGGCCGCGCTCGACGACGGCGCGCTGCCGGCCGGCGGCCGGCGCGTGCTGGTCGACCTGCGCGCACACGGTGCGAGCGGCGTCGGCATGCTCCGGCATACCCGGCTGGCGGCCGAAACGATCGGCTCGCATCGCGACCTGCTGGGCGGCGCGGTGCTCGATCTGCGCGAATTGGTCGACCTGCGCATGCCGGCCCCGCCCTCATCGCGCGACGCGTGCATCCATCTCGATACTACGAAGGCGCTGCTCGACGAACTGGCGAACGTCGTTACGCACTGCCGCATCGCGACCTACACACGCGCAGGCCGATCGCTATGGCGGCGCTTGTAGTCCCCGGAGGCGGACAGGCGGACACAGATGATCCCGCTGCCGCTCCCTTTCACCTCTCGATTCACGTCTCTATCAAGGATTCGACAACATGACGACGACCAAGGCAAGGGTGAAATTCGATTCGCTCGATCCGCTGCTGCTTGCCCGCGAACTGTCGGACGACGAAAACACGTATCGCACGCGGGTGCGTGCGTTCGCGACCGACGTACTGATGCCGCGCGTGCGCAACGCGTTCCGGCATGAGCATGAGGACCGCGCGATCTTCCGCGAAATGGGCGCGCACGGCCTGTTTGGCTGCATGGTGCCCGAGCAGTACGGCGGCGAAGCGCGCAATGCCGTCTGCTACGGCATTGCCTCGCACGAAATCGAACGCGTGGATTCGGGCTACCGGTCGCTGCTGACGATCCAGGCATCGCTCGTCATCTTCCCGATTCTGCATTTCGGTTCCGACGCCCAGCGGGAGCGGTATCTGCCGAAACTCGTATCCGGCGAATGGGTCGGCTGCTTCGGGATGACCGAGGCGAACCTCGGTTCCGATCCCGGTGCGATGCAGACGCGCGCGGTCAAGGTGCCGGGTGGCTATCGCCTGAGCGGCGAGAAGAACTGGATTACAAACGCACCGATCGCGGATGTGCTGATCGTCTGGGCGAAGGCGGAGGACGGCAGCGTGCTCGGATTTATCGTCGAACGAAATGCCGTTGGGCTGTCGACGCCCGTCATCGAAGGCAAGATGGCACTGCGCGCGTCGACGACAGGCAAGATCGTGCTGGACGACGTTATGATCCCCGATGCACAGGTGCTGCCCGGAGTGAAGCGCTTGTCCGATCTCTTCAGCTGCTTGAATTCCGCACGCTATGGGATCTCCTGGGGCGCACTTGGCGCCGCAGCTGCCTGCTACGAGACCGCGCGCGATTACACGCTCGCCCGCAGCCAGTTCGGCAGGCCGCTCGCCGCCAACCAACTGATCCAGAAGAAGTTCGCCGACATGTTGACCGAAATCTCGCTCGGGATGCTCGGCTGCCTTCGTTTCGGCCGAATGACCGACGACGGCATCGCGAGCGTCGAACTGACGTCGATCCTGAAGCGCAACTCGTGCGGCAAGGCGCTGGACATCGCCCGCGTCGCGCGCGACATGCTCGGCGGCAACGGCATATCCGACGAGTACTGCGTGATCCGTCACTTGCTCAATCTCGAAGTCGTGAATACGTACGAGGGCACGCATGACATCCACGCGCTCGTGCTGGGCAAGGCGATCACCGGCCTGAGCGCATTCGCGAACTGAGCGTCTCGATCCATCCCGACTGGAGATCAACATGCACCCCATGCAAGCGCTGCTCGTCGTCGCCGAACGGATCGGTCGGGTTGCCCATCTGCAACTCAACCGGCCGACGAAGGCGAACGTACTCAACACGGAATTGATGGCGGCCCTGTCTGCTCACCTGACGCACCTCGATGGCGATGATGAAGTCAGCGTGATCGTCATCTCGGGGCATCCGAAGTTCTTCGCCGCCGGCGCGGATGTTGCCGCGATGGTCGAGCTCGACGCCGCGGACGTGGTGCGCGAACGCTTTCTCACCGGCGCGTGGGAATGCGTCGGGCGCGTACGCAAACCGGTCGTCGCCGCGGTGACGGGCTATGCGACCGGAGGCGGGTGCGAACTCGTCCAGGCCTGCGACGCCATCATCGCGGGCGAGTCGGCTCGCTTCGGACAGCCGGAACTGGCTCTCGGCACAATTCCCGGGCTCGGCGGCACGCAACGCCTGCCGCGCTGGATCGGCAGAATGCGCGCGCTGGATTGGTGCCTGCGCGCCCGCATCGTCACGGCACGGGAAGCGCACGACGCCGGCCTCGTCACGCAGGTGGTCGCGGACGAGAACGTCGTCCCGCACGCGATCGCGTACGCCCAGGAGGTGGCGGCCCATTCGCTTCCGGCACTGATCCTGCTGAAGGAAGCGATCAACCGCACGGCCGAGATGCCCTTGTCGGCCGGCCTCGATTTCGAAAAACGCCTGTTCTACTCGACCTTCGCGTTCGAGGACAGGCGAGAAGGCATGGCCGCGTTTCTCGCGAAGCGAGCGCCCGTGTTCCGGCATGCGTGACGCACACGCCATTTCATTTTCACGAGGAGCAGGTCGAGCATCATGACGAAACGCTATTTCACTCAGCAGATCGTCGTCCGCTATTCGGACATCGATTACATGGGGCACGTCAGCAACGCAGTCTATTACCAGTACCTGCAGGACGCGTACGTGAAGTTCATGTACGGGTTGCTCGACGCACCGTTCAGCGAACGCATCTCGCAAATCACCGTGAAGACGGTATGCGAGTACGTCGATCAGGTGCGGCTCGGCGAGGTGCTGAATCTGCGCGCAAGCGTCGTCCGGTTCGGCACGCGGAGTTTCGACATCGAGTATCTGCTGGCGCGCCGGGACAACGACGAGCATGTGGTCGCACGCGGCCTGTCGACCCACGTCACGTTCGATTACGCAAACAACGTATCGATTCCGCTGCCGGGCGACCTGAAGGCGGGCGTGCTCGCCTATCAGGGCAGCCTGTAATCGCAGCCGTCGATTCGGCCGACCTGACTGGCGGTACGCCGGTGTGCGTCCGCCAGACGGTCGGCCGCCGTGCCACGCCGGCTCGATCCCGATCGCTGACGCAGCGTTTCGGAATCGGGCCGCCTTACCGACAAGGCCTGAACATGGCTCACGCTTCCCGGCCGCACGACGGCCTAGCCGCCGCGAACGCGGTGGCGCCGAATCACCCTGGTGTGCCCGGGACGGACCGCGAAAGCGGCCGCCGGTTCTGTCTCGTCGGCCTGATGGGCACCGGCAAGACGACGGTGGGACGGCATTTGGCAGAGCGCCTGTCGATCGACTTCGTCGACGCCGACGCCCTGCTCGAAGCGCGGCTGGGCTACCCGATCCGGGAATGCTTCGCGCGCGACGGTGAACAGGTCTTCCGCGCCCGGGAGTCGGAGGTGATCGAGGAAATCGCCGGCAGGCCCGATGTCGTGCTTTCGACCGGCGGCGGCGCCGTGCTCTGCGCACGCACCCGCTCGACGCTGAAGCGCCGCTTCACGGTCGTGCATCTGACCGCCACCGTCGACGAAATCCACGCCAGAACGCGGCACGACCAATCCCGCCCGCTGCTGCAGACCGACGATCCGGTTGCTACGCTTCAAAGTTTGATACAGCAGCGGCATCCGCTCTACGAAGCCTGTGCTGATCTCACGGTCGACACGACCCACCGCTCCGTCGCAGCAATTGTGACGCATCTGGCCCGCGTGCTGATGCCGGTCGACGTACGTCGCGCGCTTTCGAACCCTTCGCGCTGAAGCACCGTCCAGTTGACGTTCTATCGGTAGGTGCTGGATTGTTACCCAGTTATGTGAGAACGCCAACAATTGGTATTGCCTGTCTTTTGCGCAGCGAGACAGGACGGGAGACGAAAGCGCTACTAAGAAACGGGTTTCAAAAAGACTGTTTTGGGTAGCTAACTTTCACGGCGAGCTGTTAACCTCTGGTAGACGACGAGTACACCTTCAGCGCGGGCGACGGCTACAGGAAGCGCACCGATGGTGGACGTTGATCGACGACGAACAGCAGTCGACCGTGAGTCTTGAGCTCGGAGATGAGGGCTCGCAGCTTGACCTCGTCGTTGGGTAGCGACTTGTTGTACAGGCGATTGCCTTTGGACCAGCGGCGGACATCATCACGGCCGACTCGGAAGAATTCAAGAAATTTTCCAAGTACCGTTATCCGGCTATGTCATCGGATACAACTGGCTCACAGTTGGAGAATCCGCGGATCCGGAAGTATGTCTGCGACATCTTGGAAGGTAGAGAGCGAGCTTTCAAGGAGCGGGCCAAACGCCTGCGAGTTACGATCTAGCCACGGTAGATCGTGCATGGCACGGGTTTCGGGTGAATTTCCGTTTGCCTATATTCGAGCCCATGATGTCGCGAGTAGCACGGCTTTCTTTACAATGAAGCGTCATAACCAAGCCGTCATCACACTGGCACGTCGACGCTGCGACGTCCTGTTCGCCGTGCTGCGCGACGTCGCTATTGACAACCAAAATCAGCCCCTAACAGGCTCACGGTATCCGTTCAATGGAATCACGACGCAAGACAGTGCGCGTTGTCGCGCCCGCAGGTGTGCCCGATCCGCAAGGAATCGAGCGCGGCATCGCGCTCGTCGAAAGCTGGGGCTTCAAGGTCACGACGAGCGCACATCTCGGCAGCCGGTACCGCTATTTCGCCGGTATCGCCGAGGAGCGCGCGGACGATCTGCGGTGCGCGTTGATGGATCCGTCAATCGATATTGTCTGGCTCGCGCGAGGGGGATTCGGTTGCGCGCATCTGCTCGAGCACCTGCCCGACGAGATCGCGACGCCGAAGACGATCGTCGGTTTTTCCGACGCGACGTCGCTATTCTGCGCGCTTGCAGACCGGCCCGGCGTGCGTTTGTTGCACGGTCCGACATTCCACAGCCTGGCGACCAAGGTCGACGACGCGACGCGTGCCGACATACGCGCCGTGCTGACCGGCGGCAAACGCGCCCCGCTGAGCCTGCGGCATTTGTCCGGCGCCGCTGGTGCGGTGCGGGGACGTCTGTGCGGCGGCAACGTGACGGTGCTCGCGAGCGTCGCGGGTACACGCTGGTCGCTTCGCTCACGCGACGCGATCGTACTGCTGGAGGACGTGACGGAATTCGGCTACCGGCTCGACCGCAGCCTGACGCAACTGCGTCTGAGCGGCGCGTTCGACGGGGCCCGCGCGTTCGTGCTCGGGCAATTCACGCGCTGCCCGATCCCGGACGGCGCGGATTTCACGCTCGAGCAGATGCTTGTCGACGTGCTGGGCGGCTCCGGCCTGCCGATCTACTCGGGTCTGCCGATCGGACATGAACACCGCAACATCACTTGGCAATACGGCCACCAGGCTGCCATCGAGAACAGCGCGATCCGGTTCGTCGCGTAGCGTCGAATCTAGAAGGACAGGAACGCCAGCAACCCGAGGCAACCCATGCACACGGACAGCACCATGATCACCGTGTCGGGTCCGAAACGCGTCGAGAACACGCCTACCGCGATGCCCGCGAGCGGCTGTGTCATGTTGTTGAGGAGGATGACGACGCCCGTCGTCTTGCCGTAGTCGCGCGCGGGGATGATCTTCTGCCGCGTGCTCCGGATGTATACGTTGAACATCTTGTCGAACCCGACGATCAGCAGGAAGCCGAACACGTACCCCGCAATTCCTGGGCTGGCTGCCGCGATAACGCCGCCGACGCAGATCGAACCGAAGCCGACGAGGCCGAGGATGCGCCGCGGGACATGCAACCTCGCCGTCATCAGCAGAATCGCGATCGTCACGCACGCGCCTGCCGTTTGCAATCCTGCGTAATAGCGTCCGCTTTCGTGATGAAAGCCGGTGACCATCGCGGCGGATGTCGCGAGCGTGACGCCGATCACGAGGTTCTCGGCGGCAGCCAGCATGATGACGGACTTGAGACCCGGGAGATGGACGACGTGAGACAAGGCCGTCTTGATCGGCGTGAACCAGGTGCCGTGCGTACCTTCCGGCATCGTGAATTCGAACGCGCTGGCCTTTTGCCAATAGGCGAGCGCGACGTCGGCCGTGACGAATAGCACGGCCGCGGCCGCCACGACGAATTCCCAGCGCCACCAGGACAGCAGGATCGCCGCGAGCATGGGGCCGAGCACCAGGCCAAGCTGGTCGGCCAATTGCGAATACGACAGCACTTTTTCGAAGCGATGGCTGCTGAATATCTGCGGCAGCATCACCTCGCGCGCAACGATGCCCTGACTCGTCAGCATGCCGCACAACGCGGACAGCGCGATCAGCCATCCGATGCCGCCGACGAGGTCGTAGGCGACGACGCCCGCGACGCATACTGCCGCGCGGAGAACCTGACTGACGCGCATCAGTTTCGTGGGCGAATACCGGTCGCAAAGCGCGCCGAGAAACGGGAAGCTCAGGTATCTCGGCAGTGTTTCGAGCGAAAACGCGATGCCCGACCAGGACACGCGCCCTGTCATCTGAAAAATGACCAGCGGCACGAGGAACAACAGAATCTGGTCGGCGAGGCGAGCGAGGAAAAGCGAATGAAAAAAGGCTTGATGCTGGGCACGCACGAACAGTCGCCTTTCTTTTGCGCGGAGCACGCGATGCATGCGCGCTCCGGCCGACGTTGCCGGGAGGGCTGGTACCGCGGGGCCTCCCTGAATGAGCGTATCGAGCCTCAGTAAGCGGACGCTTCCGCAGACTCGAGGTTATGCCGTTCGTGTCCCTTGAGCGGAGGATTGAAGACGCTGACAAGCACCAGATCCCCGTCTTTGCCGCCGCGCAGGTAATGCTGGTCGTGTCGATCGAGCACGTAGATGGTGCCCGGGCGGATCGGAAAGACGTTACCGTTCATGTCCTCGACCTCGCCTTCGCCTGCAATGCAATAACAGGCTTCGAGATGGTTGCGGTATTGCAGGAGCGATTCCGTACCCGCGCGCACCACCGTATGGCACACGCCGTAGCCCATGCCGTCCTTTTCCGTCAACAAGCGATGGCTGGTGCCGGAGCCCCATTCGACAAGCAGTCCATCTTTTTCGACATTTCTCAGGTTCCTGACGAACATATTCGCACTCCTTTATTTTTTGTAAGAAATTATTGTCCTGCTCTCGGCGGAAGCGAAGCCACGAAAAAACAAGCCGGTGCCCGTCACAGAATGGCCGGCTAAATCATGTAGTTTTTCAACATTAACCGTTGATGGCGTGGCTGGTCAAGGGGCGAGATACGGGAGAATTTCGGGTGACTATGTAATTCTGCCCGGTAGGTATTGAAGGCGAGCTGGATAGACGCAATGTAGTTTATCTACATATTTTTGTGGATTGCCTGGCTGCGCGCACGATTTTGCTATCAAGTTGTAAAGGATGATGCCCTGACGTATTCGATATTGAGGTTAATCTAAAGCCATCTTGGCGAGGAGCGTTTTAATAATTTGGGAAGGGTTGGGTGTTCTATCTTCGATGGATGTATTAAACCTGCCACTTCTGCCAGGTTTGTGATCTTTAATCATCGAATTGACGCTGATTGGTAATTGTAAAAAACGTGAGGGCATCGTTCCGCTGTTTACATGGCCGCCGACGGATTCCCTCGCTACCGTGGTCGTAAGCGACGCCATGCTGTACCACAGTGCCAATGCCGTTCAGCAAGCCAACCCGGACGAACTCGCGTTCCGGTACCTGGCCTACAAGCGCGTATTCCTGATCGATTCGATCACGTTTGCGGTTTCCGCCATTGCATTCCTGATGCTGGTGGGCAGCATGCCGCGCCGACATCGACCGGCCGAGGCGGCACACGTTGCCGCCGAGGCCGGCGCACTGCCAGGCGCGGCGCCTTATCTGTCGGCCATCGTGATGCTGGTGATCGGCGCGCGCTTCGTCGAGGCGTTCGGCTCCGGTACGCACAATGTCGGCTTCCCGATCAAGTCGCAGCTGTTCGACGCGAATCAGCCCGCGTTTCTGTACGGCTGGCTGATGGCGGTGTGGGGCGTCGGACGGCTCGCTTCCGCGGCTGTGACGCCGCGCTTGCTGGAGCGTCTCGAATCGCGTCACCGGCCGCTCGAGCCGTATTTCATCGTGTTGCTGATCCTGACCTTCGCGTGCTTCCTCGGCGTGTTCGAGGTGCGCGGCATGCCGGGCATGTTGGGCTTCGTCTTGCTGGCAGGCGTTTTCGACGCCGCCACGGAGACAATCTACTATTCGCTCCTGCAATCGACACCGGCCGCTTCACGCGATCGCGTGATCGGTATCTCGTACGTCGCGGAGCGCGCTGGCCTTGGATTGGGCATGCTGGCGGTCGGGTCCGTGTTCTCCCGGCTGGGAACGGATGTGACGGCGCTGCTGTTCTATGGTGGATCCATCGCGCTGGCCGGCCTGGCGTTCGTGGGCGTCAAAAGACGGCGGGCGCGGGGGGTAGCGGTCCGGCAGATCGGCTGATTCCGGGTGTTTTCCCTGATCCGTCCAGGCGGGCAAGGACATCTTCTCCGAGAGCCCGCAACGGGCCGATGAGCGTTGAATGATGAAAGAGGCTTCCGATCACCGGCGGACGGTAGATCGCTAATCTTCCGGCGATTCGTTGGGCGCTGACGTCACGGCTGGCGGCAACGGGCGATTCGCAATCTCTATCGCTTCACTCCGCGGCAAACCCAGCGTCTGCAAAAGGGATGACGCTGCACGCTCGGCAAAGCCGCTCCGACTGTACCCGATCATGTTCAACATGTCGGTAACCGGCTTCTCGTCCGCATCGAATCGTAGTTCGATTGCAATGGCGGTCAGTACCGCGCCCCCGACCGTGATGACGCTCATCAGCGGGTCACCTGCCGAGAATCTCCCGGCGAGGATGCCTTTCTGAATATCCCTCAACAACCGCGGTCCCAGGCCGCGGCTGAGTGCTCGCATGGACAGCCCTTCGCGGAGGAGAAATTGCCCCCAAACCGGCTCACTTCTGGCTCGCAGCAACGTATGGCGCAGCGACACGGAAATGATCTCGGCGGGGTCGGTGAGGTTGCCTGCGATGCGGTCCAGGGTATCCGCGAACTCCTCGAACACGATTTCCAGAACCGCGGCATGAATCGCTTCTTTCGATTCGAAGTGGTTATAGAACGATCCGAACCCCACGTCCGCGGCTTCCGTAATTTCATTGATCGCGACGCCTTCCATCCCCTTTTGCGCCATGAGTACAAAGGCGGCATCCAGCAAGCGTGCCCGCGTCTCGCGCTTTCGGCGCGCGCCTCGCGGCTCGCGAACCTCGGGGCTCGACGGCGCTTGCCCGTTCGAGGCGGCCGGCGACGGTGTTCTGGTGCGGCGGGAGGAAGTGTTGGGCATCGGCGTGCACATGGGTTGGATGTTTGAGTATACGTTCGAACATCAAAATTGACAAAATCATCAGCTATGATTTTAATGTCATCAAGGCGGCCCGCAGCGGCCAGTCTGAAGAATTGGAGGCAGAACGGTGGTGGAGACAAACCTGACGCGCGAATCTGGCGTCCGTGAAGGCAACGACGACGCGAGCTCTTCCGGCGGCCGCGACTTGCCATCGGATGTAGACGTGCTTGTTGTGGGTTGCGGTCCCGTCGGCGCGGCGATCGGCGCGCTTCTTGGCCGGGACGGCGTGCGTGTGCTTGTCGTCGACCGGGCGGCGGAGATATTCATGGCGCCGCGTGCGATCGCGCTCGACAACGACGCGCTTCGCATCCTGCAGTACATCGGGGTGAACGAAGCCGACCTCGATACGGTGGCGATCCCGTACGTCCGGATGCGCTCTCCCTGGTTCGGCGAGTTCGGGCGCATCAACACGCTCGGGAGCATCGATGGCCATCCGAAGCTCGTGACGTTCTATCAACCGGACCTGGAGCGATGCTTGCGTGCCCGACTGACCGCGCATCGCACCGCCCGAATGGCGCTCGGTGTGACGCTCGTCTCGCTCGACGAGCACGCCGATCACGTCGCCGCCACGCTCGACGGCGGCCAGGGCGCGCGGCACGTCGTGCGCGCTCGCTACGTCGTCGGTGCCGACGGTGCCAGTTCGATTGTGCGCCAGTTGACCGGACAGGATTTCAAGGGCAAGACGTTCGCGGAAGACTGGTTGATCGTCGACGCGCGAAACGTGCGCCGGCCTATCGACCATGTCGAGTTCATCTGTGACCACCGGCGGCCGACACCTCATATGACCGCGCCCGGTGGCCGCGAGCGTTGGGAATTCATGCTCCATCCCGGCGAGACGCGAGAGGAGATGGAATCCGACGAACGCATCCGCGAGCTGCTCGCGCCGTGGGGCGACATCGAGGACATGGTGATCGAACGCAAGGCCGTATACCGTTTTCACGCCCGAACCGTCACGACATTCAGCAAAGGACGCGTTTTTCTTGTAGGTGACGCCGCCCATATCACTCCGCCCTTCGTCGGCCAGGGGCTCGTCGCCGGCCTGCGTGATGCCGCGAATCTCGGCTGGAAACTCACGTGGGTCGTCAAAGGCCATGCAACCCCGCAAATTCTCGACTCCTACGATCAGGAACGCCGACCTCACGCCAAGGCGATGATCGGCGTCGCGAAATTCATGGGGAAGCTCGTGATGCCGCGAAATGCCGGGGTCGCGTTGTTTACGCACGGTCTGATGCGATTGACGCGGCTCGTTCCAGTGCTGCGGAATCACTTCGACGAGCTCGGGATCAAGCCGAAGAATGCGTTCCGGAGAGGCCTGTTCGTCCCCGGCTATTCGTCCACGCGGCTCGTGCGCGGAGCCGTCCTTCCGCAGGGATGGCTGCGCAAGCACGATGGGGCGATCCGCCTGAGCGACGACGTGTTCGGCAGCGGTCTCGCGTTGATCGGATTCGGACGGGATCCGGGCGTCGAACTCGACGCTGGCGCGCGAGCCGCATTGATTGCGGCGGGTGGTGTCGTGGTGCAGGTCGTGCACCGCGGACAGCGCCTTCATCGCATCGACAGCGACGGATGGGAGGACCTGGACGGCACGTTCATGCCGGGTGTCGTGCGGTTTGGCTGGGCGGCCGTGATTCGGCCGGACAAAACCGTCCTGCACGAAGGCCCGGTGGCCGAGTCGACCCGCCTCGTCCTCGAATCCCTGCAATTGCTTGGCGCGCGTACCTCCTTGCCGTCGCTATCCGGCCACATTGTTCAGCCGACTTCCTGAGGCCCCCATGAAGCTCACTACTGCACAACCCGCGCGGAATTCCCGGCCGACGACGAAGGCTCGGGCGCTTTCCTATTTGATGTTCGAGCGTCCCGATCTCGAACGGGCCGAACGATTTCTCAACGATTTCGGCCTGCGGACGGTATCCCGTGACGGCGAACATCTGTTCCTCCGAGGCACGGCCGCCACACCGTTCTGCTACGTCGTCCGGCGGGCGGAAAAAAGCCGCTTCGTCGGCTTCGGGCTCGAAGTTGACGATATCGACGCACTGCGCAAGCTTGCCGACGTGCCGGGCGCGTCGAACGTGGAGCCGTCGCCGTGGCCCGGCGGCGGGCATCGCGTCACGCTCGTCGATCCGTCGGGTTTTCGTGTCGACGCAGTCGCGGGACAAGCGCGGGCCGGCGCCCTGCCGCACCGGACGGCGTTACCGTTCAACTCGCCCGATTCCGTCGTTCGCGTGAACGATACCCAGCGTCCGCCGCTGGAGGCGCCGGAAGTGATTCGCCTTGGTCATGTCGTGCTCGAACTCGCCGATTTCCAGGCGACCTGCGCGTGGTACACGTCTCACTTCGGCTTCATCCCGAGCGACGTTCAGGTGCTGCCGGATGGATCGCCCGCCGTCGCGTTCCTGCGACTCGATCGCGGAGCGACGCCCACGGATCACCATACCCTGGCGTTGGCGCAGGGGTTCGCAGCGCTCTACAGCCACTCGGCATTCGAGCTGGTCGACGCGGACGCGGTAGGCGTCGGGCAGCGTGTGCTGAGCGAAAAAGGATGGACGCACGCGTGGGGGATGGGGCGGCACATTCTCGGCAGCCAGGTCTTCGACTATTGGCAGGACCCTTGGGGCGACAAGCACGAACACTATTGCGATGGGGACATGTTTACCGCGGACGTGGCGACGGGCATCCACGAAGTCAGCCGTGAAGCGATGTCGCAGTGGGGCCCGCGGATGCCGCGCAGCTTCACCAAACCGAAGATCACCGCCGCGAGCATCGCATCGCTGATCCGAAACCTCCGGAGCAGTCCGGACGTCACGTTCGCGAAGCTGCGCACGCTCGCGAAACTGTTTGCGTGACCTTCATCTTCACTCAGACCTGTTCGAGGCATCTTCATGGCATTGCACGTCTTGCACTATCGGCATCAGGGGCGCGCCCAATGGGGCGTGGTGAGCAATCACCGGATCACACCGATACCGGGCGACTACCCGACGACCGGCGAATTCGTGCGAGCACATCGGATCGATGAACTCGCCTCGCTCGGCGGAGAAACGATTCCCGAGTCGGACGTCGAGTGGCTGTCGCCGGTCACGCGCAATCAACGGTTCGTTTGCCAGGGCGCCAACTATCGCCAGCACATGATCGAGTCCGGCATGAATCCGGACGCGAAGTCGTTCAACATGATCTTCACGAAGGCGACCAGCTGCATCGTCGCCGCCGATTCCGACGTCATCCGGCCGCAACATGTGCGGTTCCTGGACTACGAGATCGAACTGGGGCTCGTGCTTCGCCGCGATATCACGTCCCGGCAAGCCATCACGGACAAGAACCTGCACGAGTACGTGGCCGGCCTCGTGATCGTCAACGACTATTCCGCACGCGATATCCAGATCCCCCAGATGCAGTTTTACAAGGGGAAAAGCTATCGAACGTTCGGACCGGTGGGGCCGTATCTGTGCCTGCTGGAGACAAGCGATATCGCGCGGCTGCGCGCGCTGACCCTGACACTGACCGTGAACGGGGAAGTGCGGCAGAGCGATTCGACCGGGAACCTCGTGTACGGTCCGGCCGAAACGCTCACGGAGCTTTCGGGCGTTCAGGACCTGAACGCCGGCGACTTGCTGGCAACGGGCACGCCGTCCGGATGTGCGCTCAGCATTCCGTCGCCGGCGAAGCAACGGATTGCCGCGTTACTGCCCGAGCACATGAAGTGGCGGATGTTCACGAAGGTTCAGGCCGCGCGCCCGCAGTACCTGAAGGCCGGGGATCTGGTCGAGTCGCGCATCCGGAGCAGGGACGGGGCGATCGACCTCGGTGTGCAGCGCAACCGAATCGTGGACGAGCTCGCATGAACGCCATCGCAACCGAAGAGGACGTGCTTCGGATCGAAAATCAGGGGCCGCCCGCCGACCTCCCGGCCAGCACCTACGAAATGATCGGCCGTGGTGCGGCGATCGACCCGACCGCGCCAGCCTTGTCATTTTTCCTGCGTACCGACGATCATCGCAAGCCATTGCGCTGGACGTATGCGGAGCTTCTGCGGGATATCACCCGGACCGCGAACATGTTTTCGCGCCTCGGCATCGATCGCCGCTCGGTGGTCGCCTACGTGCTGCCGAACTTGCCGCAGACGCATTTCGTCATCTGGGGAGGCGAAGCGGCCGGGATCGTATGCGCGATCAATCCGTTGCTGGAGGGGCCGGCAATCGCGTCGCTGCTCAAGGCCGCGAACGCAAAAGTGCTGGTGACGCTGGCGCCCTTTCCGGGAACGGATATCTGGTCGAAGATCCAACCGATCCTGAGCCAGGTGCCGTCGCTGCAAAGCCTCGTCCTGATCGACCTGGCCGAGCGCGTGCAGGGGTGGCGCCGAATCGCGGCACGCATGATGCAGCGTCGCGAATGCAAACGGCTGCACGGGCGCGCGGGCGTGCGCGGCGCCGTTCCGCGCCACGTCGCGATCCACGATTTCGACTGTGCGATGTCGCGTGAATCCGGTGATTCGCTGCTGATCCGCCGGCGTATCGAAGCCGACGACATATCGTCCTACTTCTGCACGGGTGGCACGACGGGATTGCCGAAAATCGCGATTCGCCGGCACGGCAACGAGGTAGCCAATGCCTGGAGCGTCGGGCAGGTCGTCGGTGCCGGGATGGGCCCGGGGAAGACCGTTTTCTGCGGACTGCCGCTGTTCCATGTCAATGCCGTGCTGGCAACGGGCCTGGTGCCGTTCTCGCGCGGCGCACATGTGGTGCTGGGTACGCCACAGGGCTATCGGGGCGACGGAGTCGTCAAACGATTCTGGGAAATCGTCGAAGAGCACAGGATCAATTTTTTCAGCGCGGTGCCGACCTTGTATTCGGCGTTGCTCGACGTGCCCGTCGACGGCCGGAATATCGACTCGCTCGAGTACGGGCTTTGCGGTGCCGCGCCGATGCCCGTGGAAGTATTCCGCACGTTCCAGGATCGCACCGGGGTGCGGATCCTCGAAGGTTACGGGCTCACCGAGGGTGCATGCGTAAGCAGCGTCAATCCCCCGGGCGGCGAACGGCGTCTCGGTTCGATCGGTTTGCGCATCCCCGGCCAAATGATGAAGGCGGTGATACTCGACGACGCCGGCCGCTACGTGCGCGATTGCGTCGAGGACGAAGTCGGTGTGCTGACGATTTCGGGGCCGAACGTTTTCGCGGGTTATCTTCAGGAAGACCAGAACAAGAGCCTGTGGCTCGATCTCGGCGACGGCCGGCAGTGGCTCAACACAGGGGACCTCGCGCGACGCGATGCGCAGGGCTACTTCTGGCTCACGGGCCGCCGCAAGGAACTCATCATCCGGGGCGGTCACAACATCGACCCGGCGACGATCGAAGAACCGCTGCACCGCCACCCGGCAGTGCAAATTGCGGCGGCAATCGGACGTCCCGACGTGCATGCAGGCGAGCTGCCAGTTGCCTACGTGCAGTTGAAAGCCGGCGCGACAGCAACCGAGGCGGAACTCGACACATTCATACGCGGCTCGATCGGCGAGCGTGCCGCTATACCGAAGCGGATTCATATCGTCGATGCGATGCCGCTCACGGCGGTCGGCAAGATCTTCAAGCCCGAACTCAAACGACGGGAGACGCTCGACGCGCTGATCTCCGCGCTCGAGGATGCCGGCGTCGAGGGCGCTCGAGTCAGCATGGTGGACGACCCGTCGCGCGGACTCGCCTTGCACGTGGCGCTGAGCGACCGTGCGCAGCTGGCAAACACCAATACGGTGATGGGCCGCTTCCCGTTTGCCTTTTCAACTTCGGTCGAACCCGAACATCACTGATCGTCGATTATCGGAACGTTTGACGTTGAAGCAAGTAAATAACTTCGGAATGCGAAGTTGTGGAGAGGGGGCTTGGATTAACGGCGAAGCATCCGATGCCTTTGGCGTCGCGCTTCATCAGCGCAGGAACAGCCCGCGAGTCACGTCTGGTGCTCGGGGATGAAGGCAGGTTTCACGATTCTTGAACACCAACACCAAAATAGGGAGACATTCATGAAACGAGTCAGCGCAGGAACCGTCGTACTGCTCGCGGCCATCTCCGGCGCGCATGCGCAATCAGCCGGCCAGTGGGTAGTCAATGCCGGCTGGTCCCACTTTGCCCCGCAAGGGTCGGCGGATCCGCTGACCGTCAATGCGCTCGGTCGGTCTCAAGTGATGACCGGCAGCGGTGGCGAGATCGCAAGCGGCGATACGTTCGGACTGACCGCAACGTACTTCGTGACCGACCATATCGCGGCGACGACGGTCATGGGTTTTCCGCCGACATGGCACTTGAACGGCGCAGGTACGCTCAGCGGCTTCGGCGAGCTGGGGACCGCGCGGGCCTGGAGTCCGGCGATCATCTTCAACTACTACTTCGGCCAACCGAATGCGCGGTTCAGGCCGTATCTGGGCGCCGGCGTCACCTACACGTGGTTCAGCAACGTCAAGCTCAGCAACCCCGTTTCCACTGGCCAGATCTATTTCTCGCCGACCGTCGGAACAGCGCTCGAGGGGCCGACATCCGTGTCACTCAGCAAATCCTTCGCGCCAGTCGTCAACGGCGGCCTGACCTACAACATCGATTCTCGCTGGTCGATCAACGCGTCGGTGGCGTATTCGTGGGTATCGACGCGCGCCACGCTGACTACGCGGTCCTCCGTCGGCACGGTCACGAGCACCAGCAAATTCCGGGTCAATCCGATCGTGACGTTCCTTTCGGTCGGATACCGCTTCTGAGCCGCATTGACGTGGATATGGCACTTGCGTGTTTCAATCCGCGCCCGTGTGCGGTCGTACGGACGACGAATGTGACATCGACGTTAAGAAATATTCGAGAACACGCTCGATCAATATAAGTGACGAAAATATCAGTATTGAGTTTAATGTCACACGATGCCGCGGCCGGCCTTCGTGAGGGCTCGTGATAACCGGTCTCGGCGTCGAGGGTTGCTTGATTCCAATGGAGCCCACTTGCAGCAGAGGCGTCTCGAACCTCTTGCACTGGTGTTACCCCCGGGAGGGAAATGTGAAGTCGATTAGCTGTGCTTACGCCATTGCACTCATCGCGGGATTGGCGATGCCATGTGCGCATGCCGAATTGGGTGGCGCACCGATGTCGTTGTCCGCCGCCGATCATGCCGCGAAAGTGCGCGTGATACGGCCTGCGAATCGAGCGGCCGATGGCCTGACGGCGAACCCGGCCGCTTACATCATCCGTGAATCTACGCTCGCATCGGGAACCGTGATTCGCGAATACACAACGGGCGACGGAATCGTCTTCGGCATAGCGTGGCAAGGGCCGACGGTTCCCGATCTCGCGTCGGTGTTCGGCGGTTATCTTCGCGATTACAGCGCAGGCGTGGAAGCCGCGCATGCGCTTCGTGGCTGGCGTACGCCGGTATCTGTATCGACGAGCAATGTCGTGATTAAAACAGGAGGGCACATGGGGGCATTTTCCGGGCAAGCCTGGTTGCCGCCTGCGCTTCCATCCGGCCTGACCGGCAACGATATCCTGTAACCCCGATGAGAATGATCATGAGCATTTTTCGTACTGTCGTGCGGTGGTCGAGCCTATTCAGCTTGATGACCGTCTCGACAGCCTTCCTCGTTGCGTGCGGCGGCGGCGATTCAGGTTCCGGCGAAACGGGCGTCAGTAGTTCGGGTGCGTCGGACGGCAACACCGGAAATACCGCAATCGTTACGGTCGCGCGAGGCGTTGCACGCATCGTCAACATTCCGACCGTCAACATCAAGATTTGTGCGCCTGGAACGTCACGCTGCCAGGTGGTGTCCAATGTGCTCGTCGACACGGCATCGTATGGCTTGCGGATCGTACGCGATGCAATTCCAGGCGTCATCGACAGCCTGCCTAAAACGATCACAAGCGACGGATCGACGCTTTCCGAATGCGGCATGTTCGTGTCGAGTTATACGTGGGGCACGGTTCGGACGATTGACCTGTCGATTGGCGATGAACGTGCGAGTTCCTTGCCGGTGCAGATCATCGGCGATCTCGGAACGGACAACGTGCCAAGTTCCTGTACGAACGGGAACAAGGCTGTGAACTCGGCCACCGACCTTGGTGCGAACGGCATTCTTGGAATTGGTCCGGCGCCCTATGATTGCGGCGCAACCTGTGTGAAGGTCGCGTCGTTGAGCAACTACTACGCGTGCATGGACGGAAACGCGAGTTGCGCACAAGTCACCGTGCCGCTATCGCAACAGGTCAGCAACCCCGTCAGTCAGTTTGCCGCAGACAACAATGGCGTGATCGTACAAATGCCGCAGATTTCGGCAGACGGTCAGGAAAGCGCGACGGGCTCGTTGATTTTTGGCATCGGCACTCGAAGCAACAATGCATTTCGTGCCACCACGAAGCTGATGTCGACGACGACGGGTGATGTGCCGGGAGCGTTTCTTTCCAGAAAGGTCACCGCGTTCTTTGATACGGGATCCAATGCGAATTTCTTCGATGACTCGTCGCAGATCACGTGTACCAGGAACACGCAATTCTATTGCCCGTCGACGACGACCACTTATGCCGCGACTCTGGTTGGTCTCGATGGCACGGCGAGCATGGTTTCCATCTCCGTCGCAAATGCAGATACGTTGTTCTTAAGTTCGACATATGCATTCAATGACGTCGCTGGTCACTTCGGATCGTCCTCCTGGCTCGATCTCGGCTTGCCCTACTTTTACGGTCGGACAATCTATTTTGGCCTGGATCGTTCGGCGGAAGGCGGGTCTGCGCCTTACGTCGCATACTGATGCGTTGAGAGGGGCCGCCACTGATCACGAACAAAAATACGACCACTCGCCCCTTCGCCACCTCAATCCTTGCACTTATGCTGCGGCAGCACCCAAAGCATCCGTCCGACCGCCTCGGCCTGATTCCGCGAATGGGTCTTTTCATAGATCGCCCGCAATTGAGTACGCACCGTCGCCAGCGACACACCCGCGCCGGCCGCACATTCATCAGGCGTCTTGCCGTTGATCAGCGCCTCGGCCACCGCGGCTTCGGCGCTCGACAAACCGAACGACTGCCGCAACTGTTGCGCGACGACGAGCGGGGCCGCGCCGCGTCGCCTGACCGTGACCAGCATCGTCGCATCGCCGAACGTCGCATGGAGCGCCTGTCCGGACAGCGCCGCGATGCTGAGAAAGACTTCATGCGCGGCCACCAGCGTGCCCGAAAGTGCAAGGCTCTCGCTCTTGCGGGTCTTCGCGACACGCGCCAACGCCGCCTTGAGTGCATCGTTCTGCGGCGCGCTCGTCGCGCTCAGGTATCCGTTCTCGAGCTTGAGACAGGTGGTGGCGCGCAGCATCGACTCTGCCGCCCGGTTGACGAAGACGACATGCGCGTGCCTGTCCAGCGCAAAGACGGAGAGGCCCAGCTCCTCCATCAGTTCGGCGCCGAGCGTGGCGTCGCGATGCAGCACGCGCGCGTCTCGCCACAGGTTGATCGAGCGTTGCAGATGCCTGGCCATACCGGTCAGCGTCGCGCGTTCCTCCGGCGAATACGGCGTGCGGCCGTGCGCTCGCAGTAGCCCGAGCAGAATGTTGTCGCTGCCGGGGCGCGCGAAGCGAATCCCCATCAGGTAGCGAAATCCGGACGGAATCTGAAAGTCCTGGAAGAACTCGCTGCGTTCGACGTCGCGGTCGGTGAGGTGATCCTGACAGCAAACGAATTCGCCGAGCGGCGCATTCTCGACGAAGCCGCGGCGTGGATCGAGCGCGCCGTAATACTGGTCGTAGAGGGCGATGATCTCGTCGAATTCCGCGCGCGGCGAATAGATCGAGAATTGCGGGGCATTGCGCGCGGCGTCCCAACTGAACATGTGAAAAACGTTTGCGCCGAGCGATTCGGATACCCGATGAAAAACTTCGAGAAAACCGTCCGGCTGCAGCGCGGCCTCATAGAGGTCCCCGATGAGTTGGTCCCGTTGCATGCTTCCCCCGTCGCTTCGCGATCTTCGTATGCGGTTTTTGTCTGACGATATTGCTTCGAATACCGAATTTTCAGGATTTGTTTTCAGGCTAACACAGGTTGTTTGTGTTTCATGCGATGTTATTTCCCGATTTTCATCCACGTGAATGATGATCGTCAAAATCGGCTTTGCGAGAATCCTCGCCATCCAGCGTGCATGAGCGGTGCATATGACACGCATCAACCAGAAGGATGTCGGGGGAAATGCAATGAAACTCACGCCTGTCGTATCCGGTATTGCAGCGCTCGTCCTGTCGGCTTGCGGTGGTAGCGACAGTTCTTCGCCACCGCCCGCGCAGCCGGCGGCTCAGACAGTCAGCGGCGTCGCCGCGGCCGGCGCGGCGATGCAGGCCGCCACCGTGAAGCTGGTCGATGCGACCGGCAAGACGGTCGACTGCCCGGCCGATGCGTCAACCGGCGCGTTTCATTGCGCGGTGACCGGCTTGACCGCGCCTTTTGCGTTGTCCGCATACGGCAACGTCGCCGATTCGCAGGCCACGCTGATCGCGCTCAGCGCCACGGCGGGCACGCAGACGATCAACATCACGCCGATCACGAACGCGATCGCCGCCACGATCGTCGGCGGCGACCCGACGAAGCTGCTGGCCGACACCGGTTTGCTGCAAAGCAAGGTCACGGCCCAGGCCGTTGCCGGCACGGTGCAGGCTTATTCGACGGCGTTGGCCGACCTGCTGACCGCCACCGGCAATACGGGCGTCGACCTGATTTCCGGCCCGTTGACCGCGGGTGCGCCGGGGCTCGACCGGTTGCTCGACCAGCTGAAGATCAACGTGCTGCCGGATGGCGGTGTCCAGATCAGCTCGGTGGCGGGCGCGTCCAGCGATACGCCGGTGCAGCTTCAGCTCGCGCCCGGCGTCGCGCCGCAGGCGAGTGACAAGGCCAGCCTGCCGGCTGCCGCGACGATCAATGGCGCGGTGGTGTCGAACCTGCCGAGCGCCAGCGATCTGGCGGCATTGCAGCGCGCGCTCAACCAGTGTTTCGCCGGGTCGACCGGCGCTGCGCGCACGGGCGGCAGCGTATCGGCGTGCGGCCAGATCTTCGTCGACGATGTCGCGTCCGGCGCGCTCAATGCTGGCGTGCCCGCCGCGTATCTGAACAACGGGATGTCGGTCGACCAGGAGTTCGGTGCGCCGGCCGGCGGCGCGCCGGGCATCGTGGCCGACGATGCGATGAACAACGCCAGCTTCAGCCTGCCGGAAGTCATCCGCGTCGTCGCCGGCGACACGATGTGGATCAAGCTCGCGTGGACACGCAGCGACGGCATTCGCGACGGCATGCAGCAACATGTGCAGCTCGCGGTGAGGCCGGGCAGTCTCGCGAATGGCGATACCGGCTGGCGCGTGATCGGCAACCAGCGCGCGGTATTGAGCAAGGTCAACGCGAACGCGCAGAAGTGGGACTGGTTGAACCCGGCCAATCCGTCGACGGGGACCAACGCGTTCGTCGATTCGCTCAACCTGCAGGTGGGCGCCGTCGACGCGGCCGGCACGGCGGTGGACTTCGCGATCGTCAACGGCCCCGGCTTGCGCAACGGCGTGTTTCTCCAGCCGTCGAGCGGCACCTGCGACACGCTGAACATCCGTGCGCAGATCGCCAGCGGGCAGACGCCGGCGCAGCTGGCCGTACTGACGAAGACTGCGCAGTGCCGCAACAACTTCCGCCTGGCCGGCGTCGCGCAGGATCCGGCGAACCAGGGCCTGTTCACGTGGCCCGGCGACGCGCCGCGCAACAATACCGCGTGGGCGAAGCCGCAACTGAGCGCCGCCGAGCTGGCCGACATCAAGCCGTTCAGCGCCTATACGATCGATGTCTACCAGAACGGCAACACGTCGACGCCGGCCAGGCACTACACGGTGCGCTTGCGTACGCCGTCGCCGTCGCCCGACGCGCTGCGTCAGTACGCGTGGCACGACCTCGCACAGTCCACGCGCGACAAGCTGACGCCGGGCTCCGCCGCCACGTTCGCGGGCGGCGCGACTTTCCCGCTGGGCTGGACGTCGAAAGCGGGGCTGCCGTTCGTCAAGCGCGGCAACGTGCAGATCCGCGCAACCGCGACCGGGCAGACAGTGGCGACGTTCGTCAACGGGATTGCATCGGCGCCGGCGGTTCAGCCGGGTGCTGCGGTGACGCTCAACGTGCCGGGCGATCAGGGCGTCGCGTTCCCGTCGGTGGCCGGCTGGGGCGGCAGCACGGACTTCTCGTTCGTGAGCCTGAACTGGTCCGATTCGATCGACACGGTCTTCACCGAGTCCTTCGAGTACGACCGGTAACGGTCGGTCGGACCGAGGCGTGCGGCGAACACGTGGCCGGCGGGACGATGCGCGACCCGTCGGCGCGTTCCCGCTCGCCGGCCTGGCGCGACCGCGGGGCCCGTTCGTGCTCATGCACGGCATGGACGGGTATCGAGATGTCGGCGGATGTGCCGTGCTCCGGCGCATGCACCGGCGACAATGCGCGCTACCAGCCCGCCGCCGCCCGTGCCTTCAGACACTTGAACCCCAGCCTCACGGCTCCGACGCCGCCCGCGACCGGAATTCGCGGCAACAGAAACGGATCGTCGTTCGCACCGGCACATCCGCGCCGGGTCGTCGTCGCATTGCCGTAACCGGCAGCGATGACCTGATCGCGCACGCGCGCATCCAGATCACCGTACGGGTAGCAGAACGATTCGACGCATTGACCGCTCAGCTTTTCGAGTTTCCGCTTCGATTCGGTCAGCTGAAAGTTCGAGACAGTCGACGGCACATACGACAGCGCGACGTGATCGAGCGTATGCGAGCCGATTTCATGACCGTGATCGCGCCACGCGAGCATGTCCTCGCACGTCATCAGCGGCGAGCGCGCGGTCGGCGCGCCCGCGTCCCAGTCGTTCGCGCCCCCGAACCGGCCGGCGACGAAGTAGCACGTCGCGGTGAATCCGAGCGTGTCGAGCACGGGCATCGCGTGCGTGAGCACGTTGAGAAAGCCGTCGTCGAACGAAATGCCGAAGACCTTGCCCTGCCGCTCCCCGCGCAGGTACGGCTGCAGTTCGCGCACGCTCAGGCCGCGATAGCCGAGCCGCCTGAACAGCATCATCTGGCGGCGGAACGCGTCGGGCGCGACGCTCAGGCCGCGCAGCCGGTCGGTCGGCGGCGGCAGCGGGCGGATCTGGTGATACATCAGGATCGGATAGCGGGAGATGCGCGCAAGCATGGGCGGATCGCAGGAAAGCGGGATTACGCGGCCTTGCGGAAAATCCGCAGGGTCTTGAAGTCGCACTCCTGCGTGCGCAGGTCCCAGTATTTCTTCCAGATATTCATTGCCATTTCGTGTTTCTCAACGAGGTCACCCAGCGCGACGGGTTGTGTCGAACCGATTTCTGATAGACGGACAAGGTCGCGTCGATGAACGCGTCGAACGAGAATTCGCGGCGGCCTTTCAGCCGCGCGCTGCGCCCCATCGCCCGGATGCAACCGGGCGCCTGCACGATCGCGCGCAGGATCGCTTCGATCGCCGCGGGCTCGCGCGGCGGGACGACCCAGCCGTCCACGCCCGGTTCGACGTTTTCGGGCAGCCCGCCCACGCGCGTCACGATCGCGGGGCAGCCGAGCGACATCGCTTCGCGGCACGCATACGACAGGCTCTCGTGGTACGACAGCACGAACGACACGTCGATGATCGAGAACGGCGCCCGCACATCGTCGAGCCGCCCGGTGAACGCGGTGCGCGACGCCATGCCGTGCCGCGCGAGCTGCTCGCGCTGCTCGCGGGACGGCTCCGCGCCGACCAGCAGCACGCGAAACCGCTCGCGCTCGGCTTCGGGCAGGCGGCCGAGCGCCGCGATCAGGTCCATCCAGCCTTTTTCGGGCGCGGTGCCGGCGCTGCTGCCCAGCACGATCGCGTCCGCGCCGGCCGCCCCGAACAGCGCGATCTTGCGGCGGCGGATCTCGTCGGCCGCCAGTCGTTCGGCAGCCGGCCGGCGCACGCCGTGCTTGACCACGGTGACGTTTCCGTACGGCGAGCGCAGCGCGAGCATGCTTGCGACGTAGTCGCTGACCGCGATCGTGTGGTCGGTGGCGAGCCGCGCGCGCAGCAGATTGCCGAAGCTGTCGGCGCGATAGGTGTTGTGCTTGGTCAGCACGACCGCGGGTCGATACCGGCAGCCGAGCAGCGCGAGCATCACCTGCCGGTGATCGGCGGACCCGTTCACGTGGATCACGTCGAAGCGCTCGGCGGCGATCCGCCGGCGCAGCCGCAGAATCTCCCGGCACAGCCGGTTCCAGCGCGGCTTGAATTCCATGTCGAAGATCGCCACGTCGGGACTGTCCCGCAGGAGCCGCGACAGGCGGCTGCCTGCCGGCGACGCCACGGTCACGCGGTGATGGCGGCTCATCGCGACCGCGAGATCGCGGACGTAGGTGTCCTGGCCGCCGCCGTAATCGCCGTGGAAGTTGGTGTACAGAATGTTCATCACGATGCGGCTTTTTCCCGGTCATTCATTTCAAAGGATTGCTGATGAAATGAATGACTCGACCTGATGGAAGCAATGACGTGAACGCGGTGCCGCGTTTCCGGCTCGAGATTGCGTGTTGGCGTCAAGCGCCGGCGTCAACGCGAATCATTTCCAAATATTACAGATCGGTTACGTGCCGTAGTGTCGATGTCTGCGCATCTTTGTGAGAATGTGTCGCGATCGCTGCATCGTGTCGCGTCGTGCGCGCCGACACGTCCTTTCCCGACGACATCAGGACGCAAATCAACCCGCGCCGCTTTCAGAATTGAAAGCTGGTGCGCCATTTGCGTTAGAATGCCCCCCCTGTCCGCCCGGGTGACCGCCGGAGACCGCCCGCAGCAGACGGATCGCCCGGATGGCGACACAGGTTTCGATTCGCCGCCGGACGCGAATGATCGGCCCGCCGTTAGCAACATACGCTTTGTAATTTGGACGACTAATGAAGAAGAAACACAACATTACCGGGTACATCGTTGTCGCGATGATTCTTGGTATCGCCGTGGGTTACGCCTGCCATAGCGCGTTTCCCGACCCGAAGATGGCGAAGGAAGTCGCCGGCTACGTGTCGCTGCTGTCCGACGTGTTCCTGCGCTTGATCAAGATGATCATCGCGCCGCTGGTGTTCGCGACGCTGACCGTCGGCATCGCGCAGATGGGCGACGGCGGCGCGGTGGGCCGCGTGGGCGTCAAGGCGTTCGGCTGGTTCTTCATCGCGTCGTTCACGTCGCTGCTGCTCGGTCTGCTGGCCGCGACGATCCTGCAGCCGGGCAGCCACCTGAGCCTGCCGCTGCCGCCGTCCGATGCGGCGCTGAACCTGAAGACGGGCGCGTTCACGCTGAAGGATTTCGTCGTGCACCTGGTGCCGAAGTCGATCGCCGAGGCGATGGCGAACAACGAGATCCTGCAGATCGTCGTGTTCTCGATTTTCTTCGGCACCGCGCTGTCCGCGCTCGGCGAAGCGGGCAAGCGCCTGACCGGCGTGATCGACGATCTCGCGCAGGTGATGCTGAAGGTGACGGGCGCGGTGATGTGGTTCGCGCCGGTCGCGGTGTTCGCGGCGCTCGCGTCGACGATCACGACCGAAGGGCTCGGCATCCTGCTCACGTTCGCGAAGTTCATGGCGAGCTTCTATCTCGCACTCGCGCTGCTGTGGGCCGTGCTGACGCTCGCCGGCGTGACGTTCCTCGGCAAGCGCGCGTTCACGCTGCTTCGGCTGATCCGCGAGCCCTTCCTGCTGTCGTTCGCGACGGCGAGCTCCGAGGCCGCGTATCCGAAGCTGCTGGACGCGCTCGACCGCTTCGGCGTGAACCGCAAGATCTCGAGCTTCGTGCTGCCGATCGGCTATTCGTTCAACCTCGACGGCTCGATGATGTACTGCACGTTCGCGGTGCTGTTCATCGCGCAGGTGTACGGGATCCATCTGCCGCTCGGCACGCAGATCACGATGCTGCTGATGCTGATGGTGACGTCGAAGGGGATGGCCGGCGTGCCGCGCGCATCGCTGGTCGTGATCGCGGCGACGCTCAACCAGTTCAATCTGCCTGAAGCCGGGTTGCTGCTGATCATGGGCGTCGACATGTTCCTCGACATGGGGCGCTCGGCCACCAACGCCGTCGGCAATTCGATCGCGGCGGCCGTGGTCGCGAAGTGGGAAGGGCAGCTCGGCGCGCCGCGCGACGACGACGATTCGGACGGCGCGCGCGTGGCCGAGGTGAAGGTGCGCGAAACGTCGGCATGATGTGTGACAATGCGGCGGTGCAACGCCGCGTTGCCCGACCCGCGGCAAATGATATTCGCCGACCTGGACGCGATACGGATCAGGCCGGCGATTTGCGTCGGGCGCAGTAGCTTTTCCGATACTTCCGAAATGGCATTCGCCGTTTCAATTGATCGACGTCGAATGGGCGGCGATATTCCGGCAGGCGAGTGCCTGATGCTCCCGATTCCCGATTCGCCGCGTAAGTGACCGTTCACTGACGCACGGTGAGCGCGTCGCAAGCGCGGGCGATTCGCAATTTTTTTCGATTTATATAACGCTATTCTCGCCCTGCGCATGATCGAATGCATGCCGTATGTCATACCGACCGCACCGGATGATTCGGGGAAGAATTTACATCTCGCGGACTTCAAGCCATCTGGCCGGCCGATCCCTCGTGTGAACGATTACCCGATTCAGGAGAGCATCCGTCATGGTCGCCAGAAAACGCATCCAGGCTGCGGTCGTCGCCGCGGCGATCGCCGCGCTCGCGCCGGCCGCGCACGCAGCCAACACCACCGACTGGATCGCGAACACGTACGGCACGCTCGCGGCGCACGTCGGCAACGTCGCGCGCGCGATGTGGGTTGCGCCCGAAGGCGTGATCTACACGGCGTCGATGTGGGACGAGGATGAAGGCGGCGTCGCGATCTACCAGAACGGCAAGAGCATCGGCTCGATCGGCGCGCATTCGGAATTCCAGGGCAGCGCGATCACCGGCAATGCAACGTCGCTGTTCGTCGCGCTGCAGCCGGGCAAGACGTACGGCAGCGGTGCGGTGGGGCGCTACAACCGCGCGACCAAGTATCGCGACCTCGTGATCCAGATCAGCGCGGCGACCAACCAGCCGCGCATCGACGTCGTCACCGGGCTCGCGACGGCCGGCTCGCTGCTCTATGCAAGCGACTTCTACGGCAATCGCGTGCGCGTGTTCACGACCGATGGCGTGTGGCAGCGGGACATCGCCGTGTCGGCGCCGGGCGCGCTCGCGGTGGACGGCGCGGGCAACGTGTGGGTCGCGCAGAAGCGTGCCGGCTCGATCGTCGCCTTCAGCCCCGCCGGCGCGTTGCTGAACACAATCCGGATGCCGACCGGTTCGCAGCCGTCGGCGCTGTATGTCGATGCGGCGGCCGGGCAACTGCTGGTGGGCGACGAAGGCCCCGACCAGAACATCAAGCGCTATTCGATCTCGGGCCGGCCCGCGCTGGCCGGCACGTTCGGCGTGCGCGGCGGCTATCTCGACACGACGACGGGCATCAAGGGGCAGGTCGGCGCGCAACGCTTCACGCGAATCGTCGGGATCGGCAAGGACACCGGCGGCAACCTCTACGTGCTCAACAACCCGTGGGGCGGCAGCTGGGATCTCGGGCGCAACGGCGCGACCGACATTCATGCGTACGGCAGCAGCGGCAACCTGCGCTGGACGCTGCAGTCGCTGAACTTCGAAGGCATTGCCGCGCCGGATCCGGTCACGGACGGCGCGCTGTTCTACGGCGGTACGCACATCTACAGCGGCAGCGCGGGCGGCAAGTTCGTCGCGAACACCGTCGATCCGTTCACGTATCCGTCGGACCCGCGCATCGACATGAGCGACACGCAGCGCGACGAGCACTTCGGGCTGCTCACGTCGGTCGGCGCGAACCGGATCCTCGTCGCGGCCGGCCAGAATCCGCCCGTCTTCTACTTCTATCACTTCAACGCGGCGAACGGCTACATCGCGATTCCGGACGGCTCGATTCCCGGCCCCGCGTTCAACACGACGCAGCGCGTGACCGGCGGCTTCAGCGTCGACAGCCAGGGCGGCGTATGGGCCGGGCTCGACAAGACCGGCGCGATCACGCATTACCCGCTGACCGGCTTCGACGCGAACGGCAAGCCGTCGTGGGGGCCCGGCGTCGCGACCCGCATTCCGGCCAGCATCCAGCCGCTGACGCGCATCGTCTATCTCGCGGACAGCGACACGATGGTGCTCGCGCAGGGCGCGGTCGGCAGCAACGACTGGACGTCGATCGGCACGCGCATCGAGGTGTACCACGGCTGGCGCGCGGGCAACACGACGAAGCCGGACCCGGTGATCACGCTGCCGCACAGCGGCGCGAAATCGATCGATGCGGCGGGCAACCACCTGTTCGTCGGCTACTGGTTCAGCAGCAGCGGGCCGCTGTGGCCGAACGTCGACGCGTTCAACCTCAGCACCGGCAATCTCGACACGACGCTGGTCAACGCGAGCCCCGCGACCGTCGATACCAGCAGCGCGATCGATGCGATGTACAGCATCCGCGCGTATCGCCGCTCGAACGGCGAGTACGTGGTGATGAAGAACAACGTGAAGGGAAACAGCATCACCGTGTACCGGTGGACGCCCTGACGGTTTGAACGTGCGGCCGTTTCGGGCAGCGGCCGTACTCGCGAAGTCGTGAAAGCAATCGTGCGCATTTCGCGGGATTGTTGCGCAATGCGCGTGCAATGAATCGCACGCACCCTGCGTGCCGCGCCGTGTCGGGCCGCGTTCCCGAACCTCCCGACGTGGAAATGCGGTTCCGTGCACAATGGCGGCGGCTCCCGCAGACGGTGTGCGGGCGTGCACGATGAACCGGCGCGGCTGCCCCTGCCGCGTTTCTTATGCTCGAAGCGACCCAACGATGAAAATGAAAACGACACTGAACCGCCTGTTGACGATCGCCGTGCTGGCCGGCGCACTGAGCGGCCCCGCCTACGCGCAGACGGCCGCGACCGTCGCGACCGTCAACGGCACGCCGATCACGCAGGCCGACGTCGATACGCTGCTGCGCGCGTCCGGGCAGCCCGATTCGCCGCAGATTCGCCAGGCGATCAAGAATCAACTGATCACGCGCGTGCTGGTTCAGCAGGCGGCCGAGAAGGCGAACTACGCGGACAAGCCCGAGGTCAAGGCGGCGATGCAGCAGGCGAAGGTGACGGCCGAGGTTCAGCTGTACCTGCGCGACAACGTGAAGCCGGAGCCGGTGACGGACGAGCAGGTCAAGGCGCGCTACGACGAACTCGTCGCGGCGCTCGGCAAGAACGAATACAAGCCGCGCGTGATCGTCGTCAAGGATGCGGTGGCAGCGGCGACCGTGCTGAGCGAGCTGAAGGCGGGCAAATCGTTCGACGGGCTGGCGCGCCAGTACAGCCTGGCGCCGAGCCGCGATACCGGCGGCGAGCTGCCGTGGGTGAGCTTCAATACGCCGGCGGCGGAGGGCAAGACAGCCGGGTTGCCGCTGCCGGTCGCGCAGGCACTGGAGAAACTGCCGGTCGGCGCGGCGACGAAGGACTCGATTCCGGTCGATGGCGCGCGGGTGATCGTGAAGCTGGATGCGAAGCGGCCGACGCAGGTGCCGGGTTTCGAAACCGCGAAGCCGACGCTTCAGCAGCAGTTGCAGGCGATCGCGGCCGAGAAGGCGAGTGCGCAGATGATCGGCAATCTGCTGAAGGACGCGAAGATCACGCAGTAACGCGAAGGCGTCGAATCGCCGCGCGTCACGCGCGCCAGATCATGTTCGCGCTGGTGTCGGTCTCGGATGCGACGCGGAAGCCGAGCCGTTCGTAGAGCCGCCGCGCCGGATTGCCGTGCAGCACGCTGAGCGACACCGGCACGTGCATGCGTGCCGCGTCGGTCAGCAATGCGTGCAGCACGGCCTCGCCGATTCCGTGGCCCTGGCGCGCGGGGAGGATCTGGATCTGATGGACGTGCCATTCGCCGGCGTCGCGCGTCACCTTCAGCAGGCCGATGGGGGCGGCGCCTTCGCAGACGATCATCGCATCGTCGAAATTCGCGCGGATGCGCCGGTCGTGCGCTTCATCGTCGATCGGCGCGCCGACGCGCTGCAGGTGCTCGGTCATCGTGAGTCGACGGAGCGTCAACAGGAACGGGAGGTCTTCCCGAGACGCAGCGCGCAGATGGATCGCCGGTTTCATGAGTGGTGAGCGGTTGCGTCGGGCGCGAGGCCACGGCGTGGATCACAGGCCCGACAACGGAATCTGCAGGCCGGCCGGACGATGTTCGAGGACATTGGTGACCTCGTATTCGGTTTTTGCTCCGTCCGAAGTTTGCCACTGCTGCATACGGACATTGCACAACAGCACGTCACCCTTGCTGAAACTGATCTGGCTGTTGTTCACGCGCGACAGGAAGCCGGCATCGGTGATCGTCGCGTGAATCGTCGACGTGCCGTCGTACAGGCGCCACTTGTTATCGTCCGTGAATGCGAGCGACACGATCGAGAACGCCATCTTGCGATGCTCGTCGAGCAGGAGCGCATCGGTTGGCTCCGGCGCGTGAAACCATGCGATCTCGTTGCGGGCGACCGTCTCATACACCTCGGTATCGGTGCCGGCCGCGAAAATCTCGATGCCTTCGTGCGCGAGCGGCGCAAGCACTTGCGCGGTTGCGCGGCGAACGCGGACGTCGCGTAGCAGCGTGAGCACGGACAGATCGATTTCGAGTGTGTCGCCGTCGACGTGCAGCACCGCGGTGTGGTCCTGCATCCGCACGTGCGTGATCTCGCGCCCACGCAGCCATTTGAGGACGGCGAAAAGCCCCTTCCTCGCCCTGGGCGCGGCGATGCCGAGCGCGGTCAGGATCGTCACCGCATTGGCGAGCGCCGTGCCTTCGCTGCCGCTCAGCATGTCGCGCATGCGGCCGAGCAGCGACGTCGCGAGCGTGAAGTCGACGCCGAAGCTGCCGGTCTTGAAGCTGCCGCGCACGTTGACCTGCGGCCGGACCCGATCGCCGCATAGTGCGCGCGTCGACGCGTCGAGCAAATCGCCGAAGGCGAGCAGCGCGGGCGCGAGTTCGCGCACGTCCATCTCGGACGATTCGAGCGTGGGTCCGTCGTACGTGATGCGAAATCGGCTCATGGCGTCGAAGGGGTCGATATCGGCCGGGTCGGTACGGTTTCCATTGCGTTCGGTCATGTCGAGTGCTGGCAGGAGAGGGGGACGATACCCGAAACGAAGACTTTCGGATGTCCTTCATGTTGAACGCGAATGACCGTTTGTGCGCGATTTTGGCCATCCGGGCAAGGCGGCTTTCCGACATGTCCCGATAGCGCCAGGCAAGCAACGAACTTTGCCGATCCCGGGCATGCGGTGAGGCCGGCGATGGCGCGGAGGAGGGCGTGGCGGGATCTGGATGCGAATCGATGCCAGATTGCTGCAACCAAGAATCAGCTGGAAGCGCTGTGCGCGCGGATCGAACACGGTGAATCATCCGATCGCTTGCTGGCGGGGCAGCAATCACGTGCCGTTACGCACGTTCATCGTGAGCGGCCGAATCTTGCGGCGCGCGGCGAGTTCGATCAATCGTACTCGACCCGGGATGCGAAGGCCGGATATTGCCGCGCCATGTCCTGCAGGCAGTCGCGCATCAGCTTCGCGTCGCGGGGAAAGCGGCGTTCGAATTCCGACCAGCCTTTCAGTCGAAGAACGAGCGGCATATCGACCAGCGCGGTAATGGCGTCCCGGAACGCATCCCAGTTTCTTCCATACCAATCCGGGAAACTCAACTGCTTCATCAGCCGCACGTGCAACTGTTCGGTCGATTCGATATCGTCGAGTTCGATTTCCACCCGCGTGTCGCGTGCCATCATGTTCTCCGACGGACAGTCGCGAAACATTCAATTCATTTCGCGCTCCGTACCGAGCATCATAGCGCGCGCTTCCGGCGGCCGTGCAATCCGCTCCCGAACCGCCGGCGCCGCCAGGCACGTGGCGACGGCCTCATACCCCGGCGCACCGGGGTAAGGCGCCACGCGCGCAGGCGGGCTGTGGTTGGCCGGGCATAACAGGATGGTTTCGTCGGGGCCGACCGCAGCGAGATCGAGGATCGCCGACGAGCGCGTCAGCAGGAACAGCGGACGCATGCCGGCGGCCGCGCATGTGCGCAGATGCGCAATCAGCGCCCGTTGCGTGGCCTGATCGAGGCCCTGCTCGATCATGTCGACGATCCGCACGCGCGGGCCTTCCGCTTCGAGGCTGACGAGCAGGGCGGTCAGCGCCGCCGACGGCGTCGCGCCGTTGCCGGCGAGTAACGCCGCGGTGCGGTCGACGCGCAACTTCAGTTCCGGATCGGCGCGCAATGCATCGAATGCCGCGGCACAGTCGTCGTCCAGCCGATCGAGGCCGACGAACACGGCGCCGGGCAACGCATCGGCCAGCCGAAGCGCGAGCCGCGTCTTGCCGCTTCCCAGCGAACCGATGATGTAGTTCAACGGCCGGATATCGCGACACTCGAACCGTTCGCCACCCCAGGGCCACGGCAGGTCGAACGCAACACCCGCGCTGCCAGGGTCGACCAGCCGCGTCAGTTCGCCGTCTGTCGGCATCCGCCCCCGTGCCAGGCCGGCACGCATCGCGCGCACGCTGTCGAGCTTGCCAACGAGATCCCGAATCCCGCGATCGAGCGCCGTTTCGTGAGCCGCCAGCGCGGCATCGAGACGGCGCGCGTCGCCGTCGAGCACGTTCGCCACCTGCGCGAGACCGAGGCCGAGCTTGCGCAGCGCCGCGATGTCGGCGGCGCGGGCGAGATCGTCCGGGCCGTACGCGCGGTATCCGGCCGGCGTGCGTTCGGGCATGACGAGGCCGTGCCGCTCGTACAGCCGCAGCGCCTTGATCGAGATGCCGAGTCGGGCGGCGGCGGCCGATGCGTTCAAGCGGAGTGTGTCCGTACCCATCCGTCACCTCTTTGCTGTCGATTCGTTGCGGTCAGCATAAAGGCGATCCCAAGGGCCGGGTCAAGCGCGATCGCGCTAACGCTCAATCGGCGGCCGCGAATTCGTCGCGCAGCGCGCGATACAACCGTCGATAGCGCGCGAGCCGCCCCGCGAGCAGATCGACCGACGCGGGATCGGGCGCGACCGTCTCCGTGACGGGCGGCGCGACACAGACTTCCTCCAGGCTGTCGTTCGTCGCAGCCAGCCGTGCGAGCCGCGCGGCGCCGAGTGCCGCGCCGACCGCGCCATCCGCATGGCGCTGCATCGCGAGCCCGGTCGCATTCGCGCACAACCGCGCCCAGAACGCGCTCTTCGAGCCGCCGCCGATGAACGACACCGCGTCGAGCGTCGTGCCGGCCGCGCGCAGTGCGTCGTAGCCGTCGGCCATCGCGAACGCGACGCCTTCCATCACCGCATACGCGAGGTCGTCCGCATCGTGCTCGTTCGACAGTCCGAAGAACACGCCGCGCGCATGCGCATCGTTGTGCGGCGTGCGCTCGCCGCCGAGATACGGCAGGAACAGCGGCGCGCGGGCCGGATCGGCGTGTTCGGCGCGCGCGGCCAGCGCGCCGGGCGTCGTGCCGTGCGCACGCGCGAGCCAGTCGAGGCTCGCGGCCGCTGACAGGATCACGCTCATCTGGTGCCAGCGCCCTTCCACGCAGTGGCAGAACGCGTGCACGGCGGCGTCCGGGTTCGGCGCGAAGCGGTCGTTGCCGGCGAACAGCACGCCCGACGTGCCGAGCGACAGGAAGCCGCTGCCGGCGCCCGTGGCGCCCATGCCGATCGCGGACGCCGCGTTGTCGCCGGCGCCGCCGGCGATCGTTACGGGCTCGGCGATCCCCCATTCGCGCCGCAGCGCGTCGCGCAACTGCGCGGCGGCCGCGTTGCCTTCGACGAGGCGCGGCATCTGCGCGCGCGACAGCTCGGTCGCGGCGAGCATCCGGTCGGACCAGTCGCGGCGCGCGCAGTCGAGCCACAGCGTGCCCGACGCGTCGGACATATCGGACACGAACTCGCCGGACAGGCGCCAGATCAGATAGTCCTTCGGCAACAGCACCTTGTGCACCGCACGAAACACGGCCGGCTCGTATTTCGCGAGCCACAGCAGCTTCGGCGCGGTGAAGCCGGGCATCGCCATGTTGCCGGTGATCGCGCGCGATTCCGGCACCAGCGCCTCGAGCTCGACGCATTCGGTGCCGGCGCGCGTGTCGTTCCACAGGATCGCGGGGCGCAGCACCTGGTCCGCGCGGTCGATCAGCGTCGCGCCGTGCATCTGCCCGGACAGCGCGATGCCGCGCAGCGCGGCGAAGCCGGCCGGATGCGCGGCGCGCACCGACGCGATCGCGTCGAGCATCGCGTGCCACCATGCCTGCGGGCTTTGTTCGGACCAGTGCGGATGCGGCCGGCTGATCGACAGCGTGGCCGCGCCGGTCGCGAGGGGGACCGATCGGGAATCGGTGAGCAGAACCTTGACCTCGGACGTGCCGAGATCGATGCCGAGATATGTCACGTATGAAGCGTCCTGTCTGGGGCGCGCGGCGGCGCGCGTCGCGGGGGCGGCGCGTCGTCGCGGCCGTGCGGTTCGTTGAGCCGGTGCAGCGCGCGGAACTTCGACGGCGGCACCTGCTTCATCGCGAGAAACTGACGGTTGAAGTTCGACAGGTTGTTGAAGCCAACCCGGTAGCAGATGTCGGTCACCGTCAGGTCGGAAAACATCAGCAGCTCGCACGCCTCGTTGATGCGCAGCCGGTTCAGGTAGCGCACGAACGACGAGCCGGTGTGGCGCCGGAAAAACCGCGTGAAGGTGCTGACGCTCATGCCGGCGAACGCGGCGACGTCGGTTTCGCGCAGCATGCCGGGCAGGTTCTGCTGCAGGTACGACAGCACCTGGTTGATGGTCGACGACATGTAGTGCTGCGCGTCGCTGCGATAGCCGGGCCCCGCGAGCACGCGCCGCTCGCGGCACGACGACAGCCGGTCGAACAGCGACATCAGGATCTCGACGCGCCGGCAGCCGTGCGCGTTGGCGAGCTCGAGCATCAGCGGCGCGACCTCGAGGCCGATGCGGTCGGGAAACTGCACGCCGCGCGCCGCGTCGTCGATCAGCTCGATCACCGGCTGCAGCTCGCTGAATGCGTCGACCATCTTCTCGATCGCATCGCGCGAGAACTGCAGCACGACGTCGCGCGACGGCACGCGTTCGCCGTCGGCGAGCTCGCTGACCCAGTTGTGCGGCAGGTTCGGCCCGGTGACGATCAGGTTGCCGGGCCCGAAATCGCCGATATGGTCGCCGACGAACACCTTGCCGCGCGACGCCTGGATCAGGTGAATCTCGTACTCGGGATGGAAGTGCCACTTCGCGACCGAATGCGGATAGTCGTGGACCCACGCGCGGAACGATTCGTCGCGGTGGGTGGGAACGATCTCGAGATCCGGGTTCATCGTGTGCTCCGTCGGGGCGTGCCGGCGTGCTACGGACGGGACATCGACCAGCCCGTCGCGGCAGGCGGCGTGGCGCGCGTCGCGGCCGCCGGCGGCGACGCGTGCGCGATCGGGTTCGCGTTCGCGTCCGGCAGCGTGACGTTGCGCTCGGTGCCGGCGTCGAACAGATGCAAGGCTTCTTCGTCGAAGCGGAACGCTACCACGGCGCCCGGCGCCGGGGCCATCGGGGCCGGCACGAGGGCCGCGCACGGCTGGCCGCGCCAGTCCAGCGTGACGAGCGCCTCGGCGCCGAGCAGCTCGACGAGTTCGACCGTGCCGGTCAGCGTGAGCGTGCCCGGGGTCGGATCGCCTTCGGCGACGAGTTGCAGGTGGTTCGGGCGGATCGCTGCCTTGACCTGCTGGCCGTGCTGCAGCCGCGCGAAGCGTGCAGACGCGAGCGGCCAGCGTGCGCCATTGCAGTCGAGCAGCACGTTCGTGCCGATGCGCTCGATCGTGCCGTCCGCGAAGTTCATTGCCGGCGTGCCGACGAACCCCGCCGCGAATACCGTGTGCGGCTGGCCGTACAGCTCGGCCGGCGTGCCGATCTGCTCGATGTGGCCACCGCGCATCAGCACGACGCGATCGGCGAGCGTCATTGCTTCGAGCTGATCGTGCGTGACGTACAGCGTGGTCGTCTTCAGTTGCCGATGCAGCCGCTTGATGTCGCCGCGCAACTGCGTGCGCAGCTTCGCGTCGAGGTTCGACAGCGGCTCGTCGAACAGGAACACGGCCGGCGTCTTGATCATCGCGCGCGCGATCGCCGCGCGCTGCTGCTGGCCGCCCGACATCGCGCGCGGACGGCGGTCGAGCAGCGCGTCGAGGCTCAGGATGCGCGCGACGTCGCGCACGCGGCGGTCGATCTCGCCGGCCGGCACCTTCAGCCGCCGCAGGCCGAACGCGATGTTGTCGTACACCGTCATGTGCGGGTACAGCGCGTAGTTCTGGAACACCATCGCGACATTGCGCTCGCGCGACGGCAGGTCGTTGACGACCGCGTCGCCGATCACGAGCTCGCCGCCGGTGATCGCCTCGAGGCCCGCGATCATCCGCAGCATCGTCGACTTGCCGCAGCCGGACGGGCCGAGCAGCACGATGAATTCGCCGTCGGCGATCTCGAGGTCGAGCGGATGCAGCACGGCGGGGCCGCCGTCGTAGTGCTTCGACAAAGCGTGGCAGACGATTCGGGCCATGGCTCAATCCATTTCGATCTGAATCTTGACGTCGCTGGGCTGCCCGCTCGCCGCTTCCTCGAACGCGCGCACGCCTTCGGAAAACGGGAACGTGCGCGAGATGAACGGCTTCACGTCGATCGCACCGGATGCGATCAGCGCGAGCGCGCGCGGGAAGATGTTCGCGTAGCGGAACACCGATTCGATGCGGCCTTCCTTCGCCTGCAGCGCGACCACGTCGAGCGGTACCGGTGCGACCGGCATCCCGATCAGCACCGCGCAGCCGCCCGGGCACATCAGGTCGACGAGGCCCGCATACGCGTTCGCGCTGCCGCTCGCCTCGAACACGACGTCCGCGCCCCAGCCGCCGGAGGCTTCGGCCACCGCGTCGGCCAGCGGCCGCGTACGCACGTCGACGGTCGTGACGGCCGGGTTGCCGGCGAACAGCGCGAGCTTGTCCGGCACGACGTCGGCGAGGATCACGCGCGCGGCGCCGCCGGCGAGCGCGGCGAGTGCCGTCATCGCGCCGATCGTGCCCGCGCCGATCACGACCGCGAGGTCGCCCGGCTTCATCGCCGCCTTCTTCGCGGCCTGCAGGCCGATCGACAGCGGCTCGACGATCGCGCCTTCGGCGAACGACACGTTGTCGGGCAGCCGGTACGTGAACGCGGCCGGATGCACGACGAACGGCGTCAGGCAGCCGTGGATGGGCGGCGTCGCCCAGAAGCGCACGTCGGGGTCGAGGTTGTAGAGCCCGCGCAGCGTCGCGGGCGAATCGAGGCGCGGCACGCCCGGCTCCATGCACACGCGATCGCCGACGCGCAGGTGCGTGACGCCGGCGCCGGTCTCGACGACGGTGCCGGACGCTTCGTGGCCGAGCACCATCGGCGCGTCGACGCGGAACGGGCCGATCCCGCCGTGCACGTAGTAATGCACGTCGCTGCCGCAGACGCCGACCGTATGAACCTTGATCCGGACGTCGCCGGGGCCGACCGCCTGCGGCAGGTCGATGTCGCGCAGCGCGAGTTCGCGCGTGCGTTCGAGGACGAGTGCTTTCAACGTGTTCTCCTTATTTTCCCTTGACGATCGAATTGAGCAGCCGGCTCAGCATGCCGACGAAGACGAGCGGCGGCAGCGCGAGCAGTACCGTCGACGCGTTGATCACGCCCCACGGCACTTCCTGGCCGAGCGACGTGAACGCGGACGCGACCACCGGCAGCGTCGCGCTGCGCGACGAAGTCAGCGCGAGCGCAATCATCAGCTCGTTCCACACCAGCACGAAGCTGAACACGATGCCGCCGAGCAGCGTGCTCGCGCACACCGGCAGCGCGATGTGCCAGAACACCGCGTACGGGCCGTAGCCGTCGAGCGCGGCGGCTTCCTCGATCTCGCGCGGCAGCCGGCGGAACACGGGAATCGACAGCCACGTGATGGTCGACAGCGTGACGAGCAGGTACGTGACGATCATCGACAGCTTCGTGTCGTACAGCCCGAGATCGACCCAGATCGCGATCAGCGGCAGCGCGACCGCGACGGGCGGCAGGAAGCGCAGCGACAGCAGGAAGAACTGGATGTCGCGCTTGCCGCGTATCGGGTAGCGCGCGATCGCATACGCGGCCGGCACGCCGAGCACCGCGCCGATCAGCACGGCCGCGCCGACGATCGCGATGCTGTTGCCGAGCCCGATCAGGACCTCGGGGCTCGACAGCACCTGCTCGTAGTTCGCGAGCGTCGGCGTGAAGAAGAAGCGCGGCACGGGCGTGACGATGTCGAGCAGGTGCTTGAGCGAATTGAGCACGGCCCAGAACAGCGGGAACGCGGCGACGAGCAGGATCGCGCCGGCGATCGCGACGGTGGAAACGTTGGCGGCACCGCGCCGGGCCATCAGTCGTCCCATTTGTTGACCCTCTTCCAGATGAGCGTGAACACGAGCGTGGTCGCGACCATCATCAGCACGGCCATGCCCGACGCATACGACACCTTGCCGGCGAGGCCGATGCCCTGCTGGTACGCGTAGAGATCGAGCGTCTCGGTCGCGATGCCCGGGCCGCCCTTGGTCATCACGTAGATCAGGTCGAACGAGCGCAGCGACTCGACCATCTTGATGAATACGAGGCTCACGAGCGGCGCCTTCAGCATCGGCAGCGCGATGTACGCATGCACCTGCCACGTCGTCGCGTAGTCGAGCCGCGCGGCCTCGAGCGGCTCGGGCGGCAGCGTTTCCAGCAGCTTCAGGATCACGACCGCGAAGAACAGCCCCCACTGCCACACGTCGACGAGCGCGACCGCGTACAGCGCGAGATGCGGATCGGCGAGAAACGCGGTGTGCTCGACGCCGAGCGTGCCGAGCAGCCAGCTCAGGATGCCGGTGAGCGGCGCATACATGAACTTCCAGATGAACGCGGCCGACACGCGCGGCAGCAGCACCGGCATGATCAGCACCAGCGACGCGAGGCGGCGCCAGGGGCCGTGCACGCGCTCGAACAGGAACACCGCGAACGCGATCCCGACGAGCACCGCGCCCGCGACCGTCACGACTTCCCACAGCACCGACACCTCGATCGCGTTCAGGAAGCGCCGGTCCGACGCGAGCCGCACGAAGTTGCGCAGGCCGACGTATTCGCTGTCCGGGTAGCGCAGCACGCGGTTGCGCAGCGCGAGGTTGATCGCGGCGATCGTCGGGACGAGGCTCAGGACCGCGAGCAGCGCGAGCGTCGGCGCGAGGAACACCCACGGCAGGCTCGTGCGGTCGCGGCGCGCGCGGCGGTGCGGCGCCGACGGTGTGGAAGGGGCCGGGCGGACGCCGAGCGCGCGTCCGCCGGCGCCGTCATTTGCGAGCGCCATGTTCGAGCGCGTCCTTCGCGTACTGGTCCGCGTCGTCGAGCGTGCCGCGGATATCCGTCTGCGTGCCGGTGAATACCTGTTCGAGCGCGATGCCGAGGTTGTCGCCGATATCCGGCCACTGCGGCGTGCGCCAGATCGTCACCTGCGTGACGGGGTTGGTGTCGTTCAGCCCGGCCTGGATCTGCGGCGCGACGTGCTGCTTGAAGTACGGGCTGCCGATCGTACTCGAGCGGTTGTAGTCGCTGAACACGCCGTTGCGCAGCCGCGCCTGTTCCTGGTCCTTGCTGGTCGCCCATGCGATGAAGCGGCCGGCGGCCATCCGCGTGCAGTCGTCTTTCGCGCCGACCGCCGAGATCGCGAAGCCGTGCCCGTACGCGGCCGACGGCAGCGGTGCGGGGGGGCGTGTGTAGCCCACCTTGCCGGCCACGCTCGACTTGCTCGTATCCTCCATCCAGTCCGCGAACGGCGTTGATTCGATCATGAACGCGACCTTGCCCGAGCGGAACGCTTCGAGCGCGTTGCTCCAGTCGTAGGTCGCCGAGCCCGGCGGCGCGTACTTGAACAGGTCGCTGTAGAGCTGCGTGGCCTTCACCGCGCCCGGCGAATTGAACGCGGGCTGGCCGCCCTTGTCGGTCCATGTGCCGCCCATGCCGAGCATGAACGGCGACCAGCGCCACACGTTCATCCCCGAGCCGCGCTGGCCGCGTGCGACCCAGCCGTACAGCTTCGGCGGTGCGTTGAGCTGCTTGATCGCGGCGACGAGCTGGTCGAGCGTCTTCGGCACCGGAATGTGCGCGGCGTCGAGCAGGTCGCGGCGATAGAACAGGAAGTCGCCGCCGCCGATCAGCGGCGCGAAGTACGCGACGCCGTTGTAGCTCGCGACCGCCCGGCGGCCGGGCAGGAAGTCGTCGTAGTCGTATTCCTTCGGGTAGTACTTGAGGAGCGGCGCGATCCAGTTGGCCGACGCGAATTCGGCGACGTTTGCCTCGTCGACGTAGTAGATCTGGTAAGAACCCGCGCCGGTCGACGCGTCGAGCCGCGATTTCGCGCGGCGGTCGTTCTCGCCGAAATAGTTGATCTCGACCTTCGTGCCGCTTTTCTTCTCGTAGTCGGCCAGCGATTTCTCCATCACCGACAGGCCGAGGCTCTTCTGCGCGAGCACGCGGAGGGTTGGTACCTTGCAGGTTTGCGCGGCCGCGACGCCCGGCAGACAGGCGCCGAGCAGCAGGCCGGCTGCGACGATTCGCATCTTGTTCACCCGTGTCTCCTTGATTCTGCTTGTTCGAATGCCGCCGATGACGGCAGGAACAATGGTGTGACGCGGGCGATGCGATCACCACATCAAAAGAGTTCGCGGACCGATACTTTTTGCTCAGGGTTCGTCGTGCGATGCACAAAATGTGGTGGTCGGGCGGCGATGGGCTGTTTCTCACCGTGCCGTGTATCTGGGAGAGATGCCGGGTTCAGCCCGCCGCGCGAACAGGTCGGGCTGAACCGCGCGCGTGAGCGGCGAGGCCCGCGCGTTACGCCGGGAAGCGCTCGCCTTCGGGCGCCGGCGCGAGATCGTCGGGCCACCGCACCTCGAACCGCGTGCCGCCCGCGCCGGTCGGCACGCACAGCGCTTCGCCGCGATGCGCATGCGCGATCGCCGCGACGACCGCGAGCCCGAGGCCGGTGCCGGTGCCGCCAGGTTGCGATTCGTCGACGCGCCGGAACGCCTGGAACACGTGCGGCGCGAACTCGGCCGGGATGCCCGGGCCGTCGTCCTCGACGCGCAGCCGGCACATGCCGTCTTCGATGTGCGTCTGGATCCGGATCGCGCCGGGCACCGCGTGGCGGCGTGCATTTTCCAGCAGCGCGAGCAACGCCTGGCGGATGCGGACCGGGTCGCAGCGCATGCGCCGCGGGTCGAGATCGAGCACCGGATGCTGGCCGGCGGCCAGCAGCGCGTGCGCGAACACGTCGACCACCGCGCGCACGTCCGCGGCGAGGTCGGTGTCGCGGATCTCGATGCTCAGGTGGCCGCTGTCGGCGAGGCTGACCACGCGCAGATCCTCGATCAGCCGCGTCAGCCCTTCGACCTGCGCGAGCAGGCTGCGGTACAGCGTGTCGCTCGGCGTGAACACGCCTTCGGCGAGCCCCTGCAACCGGCCGCGCAGCACGGTCACCGGCGTGCGCAGCTCGTGCGCGATCGCCGCGTTCCAGAAGGTTTGCTCGTCGGTCACGCGCTGCAGTTCGCTCGCGAGCGCGTTGAAGTTGTCGGCGAGCAGCGCCGCTTCCTTCAACGACCGGTCGCCGGCGACGGCGCGCGCGCCGAGATCGCCGCGAGCCACGCGGCGGATGCTGTCCGTCACCGAATTCAGCGGCACGAGGATGCGGCGCGACAGGTTGATCGCGACGATGACCGCGATCAAGAGGCCGACCAGCGTGGTCGAGATGATCCACACCCACTCCGGCCCGCTCGGGAGCCAGCTTTGCGGTTGGAACGACTGCGGCGAGTACTGGTACAGCAGGTAGTAGAACGCATAGGCCGTCACGACGATCAGCACCGTGATGCCGAACGCGATCGCGCCCATCGTCAGCGCGATCTGGCGGCTCAGGCCATCGAGTCTCACTCGCCGCTCCACAGTTTGTAGCCGACGCCGCGCACGCTGGCCGGCACGCCCGCGACGCCGAGATCGTCGAGTTTCTTGCGCAGCTTGCTGACGTGGCTGTCGACCGTGCGCTCCAGCGCGTCGCCTTCCGGCAGGCAGGTCGCCATCAGCTCGGCGCGGCTGAACACGCGGCGCGGGGCGCGCGCGAGTTGCGCGAGCAGCTTGAATTCGGTGAGCGTCAGCACGAGCGTGTGGCGCGCGCCGTCGACTTCGACCGTCGCTTCGTGATGCTCGAGATCGATCTCGAACGGCGCGGCGCGCAGCACGCGCTGCTCTTCCTGGCGCGAGCCTGCCATCGACCGGCGCAGCACCGCTTGCGCGCGCGCGACGACTTCGGCAGGGTTGAACGGCTTGACCACGTAGTCGTCGGCGCCGATGCGCAGCCCGGTCAGCTTGTCGATGTCCTGGTCGAGCGCGGTCAGCATGATGACGGGCGTGTCGCCGCGGTGGCGGACCTCGGCGAGCACCTTCCAGCCGTCGACGTGCGGCATCTGCACGTCGAGCAGCACGAGGTCGGGCTTCAGCGACAGGTGGAGTTCGAGCGCACGGCGGCCGTCGGCGGCGTGCACGGTGCGCAGGCCGCTGCGCGCGAAATAGGCGGTCAGGATCTCGGCGATCTCGGGTTCGTCCTCGGCGATGAGGACGAGCGCTTGCGCGCCTTGGCCGGCGCCGGGAGAAGAAGAAAATTCGGGCATGGCCACTCGTTCGGATTCAGCGGGGTTCCATCGAATCGCCATACTACCGTACGGTTCCGGCGGTCGAATGGAGACGGGCGGCCACGCCCCGGCGAGACGCCGCCCAGGGCGGCGCAGCCCCTCAGTGCCCGACTTCCTTCAGCAGCGCGGCGGCCGCGAGCTTGCCGATGCCGTTCGACGCGAGCGGGCTGTCGCCCGTGATCAGTTTGCGGTCCTGATGGCAGCGCCCGGTCATGTCCTTGTTCAGCACGCGCGCGCCGAGCTTTTCGAGGCTCTGCGCGACGAGCCACGGCAGCGGGCCCGGCATGTAGCCGATGTCGAGGTTCGGCCCCGTGTCGAGCGCATCCGGAAACACGCAGAGCTCGTAGTCCTTGAACGGGTAGTCCCGGGGATCCTCGTCGACGGCGGCCGACAGCAGGCATGCGGGCCCGTGACACAGCGTGATGATGTGCCGGTCCTGGTCGAGCGCCCAGCGCAGCATGCGCTTGACGTCCTTGCTGTGCGGAATGCCGGCAAGCACGCCGTGGCCGCCGGGAATGAACACCGCGATATACGGCGAATCGGCGCCGGGATGCTGGTCGAGCACGTCGGACAGCTTGAGCGGCGTCTTCAGCTTCGGCAGGTACTTGCGGTAGGTGCTCTGCACGGCCTCGTCATCGCTCGGCATCGCCCAGAGTTCGAGCTTGGCCGGATTGCCCGACAGCGTCGCGATGTCGATCTCGAAGCCGGCCTTGTCCATGTGGTGCATCGGCAGCAGCATCTCGACCGGATGGTTGCCGGTCGAGAACATCTTGCCGTTCGTCATCAGGATGTAGCGCTCGTCGGTCGCGATCATCAGCACTTTCCACTTGCCGCCGGTGTACGGATTCGGGTAATCCGCGCCGTCGAAGTCGGTCTTCGACGACGTGTATTGCGACAACGAATACGGCGACGGGAAATACGCGTTGTTCTCCGCCGGGTCGGCGGCGGGCGTGCGGTCCGTCTGCGTCGTGTCGGAAGTCATGGCTGCTCCTTGCTCGGGGGATGGGTTCGGGCGGGGCGGGCGTGGCCGGTGAGATGCAGGCGCGAGCCGGTGCGGGGATTCCGCAGCGGCGGAGCGGCTTTCCGGTCATGTCCCGGCCGTGCGGACAGGAGGGATACGCGCTGCGATGCATCCTACGACGGCGTGTCGCGGCGAGGGCCTCCCCGAACGGGTGGGTATCGCGCGCGAATCGCCGTGATACGTATCCGGGCGGCCCGCCGCCGGCGCCGACAAGCGGACCCGCTCCCCCCGGACAGGGGGGGCGCGAAAGCCGGCCGGCGCGGTATCGTGGCCGCACGCTCGACGACCCGACCGGTCGCCCATGGAGACATTCATGAATTCGTCATACCCGTATCCGCAGGACGAATCGGCCGCGGCCGCCCACGCGTATCCGCTGCTGATCAAGCAGTTGCTTCACGCGCCGCTGGCGACGCGGCCCGAGCAGGAGATCGTGTACGGCGACCGGGTTCGGCACGATTACTGGACGTTCCGGCATCGCATCGGGCAACTCGCGAGCGGCCTGGCGTCGATCGGCGTCGGCGCGGGCGACGTCGTCGCCGTGCTCGACTGGGACAGCCATCGCTACCTGGAGTGCTATCACGCGATTCCGATGATGGGTGCGGTGCTGATGACGGCCAATGTCCGGCTGTCGCCCGATCAGTTGCTGTATACGCTCAACCATTCGGGCGCGCGCATCGCGCTGGTGCACCGCGACTTCCTGCCGTTGTGGGCGGGCATGCGCGACCGGCTCGACACGGTGCGGCACGTCGTGCTGATCGCCGACGGCGCCGAAGCCGGTTTGCCGGATGGTTTTACCGACGAATACGAGGCGCTCGTCGCGGCCGGTTCGCCCGATTTCGTGTTCCCCGATTTCGACGAGCAGACCCGCGCGACGACGTTCTATACGACCGGCACCACCGGCCTGCCGAAGGCGGTGGCGTTCACCCATCGGCAGCTCGTGCTGCATACGCTCGCGGGCATGGCGGCGTTGTCGGGCGCCCGCGATCGCGGCCGCGTGCATCGTGACGACGTCTACATGCCGATCACGCCGATGTTTCATGTGCACGCATGGGGCATGCCGTACATCGCGACCGCGCTCGGGCTCAAGCAGGTCTATCCGGGCCGTTATTCGCCGGACGGATTGGTGGCGCTGATCGCGCGCGAAGCGGTGACGTTCTCGCATTGCGTGCCGACGCTGCTCGCGATGATGCTCGACAGCCCGGCGTCCGCGGCGGTCGACCTGTCGGCGTGGAAGGTGATCGTCGGTGGCTCGCCGCTGTCCGACGGGCTGGCGCGGGCGGCGCTCGCGCGCGGGATCGAGGTCTACACCGGGTACGGGATGTCGGAGACCTGCCCGCTGATGACGATCGCGCAGATCGACCCGCCGCGCGCGGCCGGCGGTGCATCGGCCGACGACGACATCGCGCGCCGGACGAAGGCCGGGCTGCCGCTGCCGCTCGTCGACCTGCGCATCGTCGATGCGCAGTTTCGCGACGTGCCGCACGACGGCCGCTCGGCGGGCGAGGTCGTCGTGCGGATGCCGTGGGCGACGCAAGGCTATCTCGGCGATGCGCCGGCGTCGGCGGCGCTGTGGGCCGGCGGCTATCTGCATACGAACGACATCGGCGTGATCGATCCCGACGGCCGGCTGCAGATCACCGACCGGATCAAGGACGTGATCAAGACGGGCGGCGAATGGGTTTCGTCGCTCGAACTGGAGGACATCCTGTCGCGTCATCCGGCCGTGCGCGAATCGGCCGTGATCGGCGTGAAGGATGCGCGCTGGGGCGAGCGTCCGCTCGCGCTGGTCGTGCTGACCGACGAGCAGGTCGGTCGCGTCGAGCCGGAGGAATTGAAAGCGCATGTGAAGCAGGTGGCCGACCGCGGGCTGATCTCGCGCTATGCGGTGCCGGAGCGGCTGCTGATCGTCGACGCGATCGAGAAGACGAGCGTCGGGAAGATCAACAAGCGCGCGTTGCGCGAGCGCTACCAGCCCGACTGAGCGGCGCTTCGACCGCCTGCGACGCCGGTCGGTCGGGATAAGACATCTTCTCCGCCAGACGTCCCCCCCGAATGGGGGGCTGAACATCGCGCGCCGGTTCGACAACAATGCGGGTCCTTTGTCGTCGACCGGTACGCGCGGCATGCGCCTCCGCCGGTACGGACATCACCTAGTTTTGAGGGCCGGCGCGGAATCGCTATGCTGTTTTCGACGCGCGGCGAGACCCGGCCGGCCCTCCGGTCGGGTCGCCGGCTTCGCCTGCCATGCCGGCGGACACGCAATCAGCGCGAGGAGAACAGGAACAGCATGGCGCCGACGGACAGCAGACAACCGGCCCGCGCGCCGGACACCGATGCGATCGAAGTGCTGGTGCGCACCAAGCTGGCGCCGGCGTCGACCCGCGGAATCGTGGCGCGCATCGCGCGGCTCGGCCGGCTCAGGCGCGGCCTCGACCGTCGGCTGACGCTCGTGTGCGCGCCGGCCGGATATGGCAAGACCACGCTGCTGGCGGAATGGCGCCATGCGCTGGTGGCGTCGGGCGTGAAAGTCGCGTGGGTGAGTCTCGATCAGGACGACGACAACCCGTCGATCTTCGCGTCCTACGTGGTTGCCGCGATCGTCGACGCAACCGGCGGAGTCGGCGCCCGCGCGCAGCAGTTGCTGCGCGATCGCGCGCTGATTCCGCTGAAGACCGTATTCGACGAACTCCTCAACGAACTGGACAGCGCGGGCGTCGACCTGTTCCTGATGCTCGACGACTTCGATCGCCTCGCGTCGCCGGTCATCCACGACGCGATGTTCGACCTGCTGCGCTATGCGCCGTCGAACCTGCACGTCGTGCTGGCGTGCCGCTCGGTACCCGCGTTGCCGCTCAGCTATTTCGAATCGCGCGACGAACTCGTGCGGGTGGACGAGAACGACCTGCGCTTCGACGACGCGGAGACGCGCGCGTTCTTCGAGCGGGTGGCCGGCAAGCCGCTCAAAGCGGAAAACGTCGAGCGTCTGCGCGCGGCGACGGAAGGCTGGGTGTCGGGCCTGCAACTGGCGGCGCTGGCGCTGCACGACGACAGCGACGCGGTACGCGTCGCCGAACAGGTCAGCCACGCACGCGCCGGCATCGCCACCTACCTGAACGAGAACGTGATGACGCGGGTGCCGGACGCGATCCGCCACTTCCTGCTGCATACGGCCGTGCTCGACCGGATGACGCCGGCGCTGTGCGATGCGCTGACCGGCCGCGACGACGCGCTCGACTGCCTCGAATGGCTGGGCGCGCACAATCTGTTCATCCGGTCGATCGACGGCGACCGCCGGCGCTACCGCTATCACGCGCTGTTCCTGCAATACCTGCGTGAGGAGCTGGCGCTGCGCGAGCCCGGCGCGGTGGCCACGCTGCATCGCCGCGCGAGCGCCTGGTACGCAGCCGAGCGGCATTGGCCGGACGCCGTCAGGCACGCGCTCGCGGCGGGCGATTTCGATGCGGCGGCCGGCTGGGTCGAGGCATGCGCGATGAAGCTCATCGCGTCGAGCGACGTGCGTACCGTGCTCGACTGGGTGTCGCGCCTGCCCGCGCCGGCGCTGACGGGCCGCCTGCGGTTGAGGATCGCGCATACGTGGGCGCTCGCGCTGTCGATGCAGATGGTCGAGGCGCGCCGCGCGCTGGAAGCGCTGGAAGCCGACATCGCGGCCGGGCGGCTCGATACCGACGCCGTCACGGCGACCGAACTGCTGGCCGTCCGCTCGCTCATCGCGGGGCTGTCGGATCGCAGCATCGAATCGCTGCAGCTCGGCGAGCGCGTGCTGGCGGCCGCCCCGCCGGCCGGTTCGTGGGTCGAGCAGATCGGGCAGACGACGCTGATCTTCGGGCTCGGCTATGCGGGTCGCCTCGGCGACGTGCGGGATCTCGGCGCGCGCGCGGAACATGCGGCGTCGGGGCACGAGCCGCTTTACGCGAACGTGTACCGACGGAACATGTCGGGCCTGGCCGAGTTCGTCGCGGGGCGCCTGCACGACGCGTCGAAGACGTTCGAGACGGCGTTGCGTGCCGCGGAGCGATCGGCGGGGCGACTGTCGGCGGCGACGGCGCTGTCGGCCGGCTACCTGTCGGCGATCTACTACGAATGGAACGACTGGGCGAAGGTGCGCGACGCGCAGGCCGACCGTTTCGACATCGCGATGCAGGCCTGTTCGCTCGGGCCGCTGCTGAGGTTCATGCAGACCGCCGCACTGCTGCAATTCCAGTCGGGAAACGACGCGCGCGCGCACGACGTGCTCGACGAAGCCGATCGCGTCGCGTGCAGCCGGCAATGGCTGCGGCTGCGCGTCGGGTGCATGGCGACCGGTATCCGGCTGCATCTCGCCGCCGGCAAGCCGACGCAGGCCCATCGCGTGGGGCGCGCGCTCGCATCGCTGGTATCGCCCGTGCCGCCGGACGAAGCGTCGAGCCACGTCGAGACGTGGCAGATGGCGCAATCCGCGCAGGCGAGGCTGCTGCTCGCCGATGCGCGGGCGAACGAAGCCGCGCAGCGCATGGCGATCGTGCACGCGGTGCTGGCCGCGCGCGGGTTCGACTGGTTCGCGGCGCAGGCCGCCGTGTTGCATGCGATCGCGCTCGACCAGGCGGGCGACGACAGCGCGGCGCTCGCGGCGTTCGCGCGTGCGCTCGAATACGGCCAGGGCAACGGACTCGTCCGCACCTTCGTCGACGAAGGTGCCGCGGCCGAGCGTCTGCTGGCGCGCGTACAAAAGCGCGCCGACCGCTTTCCGGCAGTCGGCGCATGGTATCTGCGCGATCTGGCCCGTGCGTTCGACGCGCAGCGGGCATCGAACGCCACGCCGGCCACGCGGCAGGGTGGGCCGGGCAACCTCAGCGCGCGGGAAGTCGAGATCCTCGACTACGTCGCGCGTGGCCTGTCGAACAAGGAAATCGCCCGCGCGCTGCGTGTCGCGCCGGAGACGATCAAGTGGCACCTGAAGAACATCTTCGAGAAGCTCAACGTGACGTCGCGCATCCAGGCGGTGCGTAGCGGGCTGGCGCTCGATCCGTCGCGAGTGCGGCGCGACGACGAATGACCGGCTGGGACGGCGCCGACCCGCGTCAGTGGTGTGCGGCGAACGCGGCCACGATCTCGTCGATCGCCGCGCGGATGCGCGCGGTGTGGCGCAGGTCGCGGTGCGTGACGAGCCAGACCTCGTACGGCGACTGCCGCACGCGGTCCGGCCAGATGCGCGTGAGCGCGTCGCGCTCACCCATGTGAACGGGAATCTCGCCGACGCCGAGGCCCGCCCGAAGCGCCGCACGCATCATCAGGTTCGAGTTCGTGCGCGTGACGATGCGCCCGCCGTCGATCGGTTCGCCGGCGAGGGTCGGCTCGCGGCTGGCGTCGATGTACGGCTGGTAGACGACGAGGTCGTGGCCCGCGAACGCGCGGCCGCGCTCGGGCTCGCGGTGCCGATGCAGATAATCGGGCGACGCGAACAGGCCCATGTCCCAGCATGCCAGCCGGCGCGCGACCAGATCGGGGTTCTCGGGCCGCACGGTGCGGATCGCGATATCGGCTTCGCGTTTCGCGAGATTCAGGATGTGGGTCGACGTGTTCAGCGCGACGGAGACGTCGGGGTGCTTCGCGTGCAGCCGCGCGATCGACGGCATCACGAACTCGATCGCGAGCGCGTCGGTCGTCGTGATCTTCACCTCGCCGGCGAGCCGCCGGTCGACGCCCTGCGTCAGTCGCACCAGCTCGTGCGCGTGCTGCTCCATCGCCTCGGCCGCGCGTAGCGCCAGTTCGCCGACCGGCGTGGGCAGATAACCTTTCGACGAACGCAGGAACAGTGTCGCGCCGAGCATGTGCTCGAGCGTCGCGAGCCGCCGCCCGACCGTCGCCTGATCGACGCCGAGCGTCTGCGCCGCGCGACGCAGCGTGCGCTCGCGATGGATCGCCAGAAAGACGCGCGCGTCGTCCCAGTTCATCGTGTGTCCCGACTGATGCATTTTTGCATTCCCCGACCGGTAATTCGCTGCGTGCCCGCACGCGGCATCGCCCATAGACTGGCTTCACATACATGGCGATGCCGCGATTCGGGGATGGCCCGCGAATCGGCCGCGCATCGACGAACGTTGAGGATCATATCGTGATGGATGACGCGAACTCCCTTCCCACCCACATGACCGCGATCGAAATCGTGCGGCCCGGCGGCCCCGACGTGCTCGTACCGGCGACGCGCGCCGTACCGGTGCCGGGCGCCGGCGACGTGCTGATCCGGATTCACGCGGCCGGCGTCAATGGACCGGACGTGTTCCAGCGCAAGGGGCTGTACGATCCGCCGCCTGGCGCGTCCGACATTCCCGGGCTCGAAATTGCCGGCGAAGTCGTCGCGGTGGGGTACGACGTCACGCGGTTCGCCGTCGGCGATCGCGTCTGCGCGCTGATTCCCGGCGGCGGCTACGCGGAATACGCGGTCGCGAACGAGAGCAACACGCTCGCGATTCCCGATGGCCTCGGCATGGCCGAGGCGGCGGCGCTGCCGGAAACCTTCATGACCGTCTGGCTCAATCTGTTCCAGCGCGGCCGGTTTTCGGCCGGCGAAAGCGTGCTGATCCACGGCGGCGCGTCGGGGATCGGCACGACGGCGACGATGCTGGCGAAGGCGTTCGGCGCGTCGACGATCATCACGACCGTCGGGTCGGATGTGCAGCGCGACGCGAGCATGCGGCTCGGCGCGGATCTCGCGATCGACTATCGCAGTGAGGATTTCGTCGACGCGGTCGCGCGCTTCACGGGCGGCAAGGGCGTCGACGTGATCGTCGACATCATCGCGGGCGACTACGTCGCGCGCAATTTCGCGGCGGCCGCGATGAACGGCCGCATCGTGCAGATCGGCGTGATCAACGGGCCCGCGAAGGCGCTCGACCTGTTTCCGATGCTGACGAAGCGGCTCACGCACATCGGCTCGACGCTGCGCTCGCGCACTTACGCGGAGAAGGCGCAGATCATTCGCGAGCTCGAGGAGGCTGTGTGGCCGCTGATCCGGCAGGGCACGGTCAAGCCTCAGGTCTACCGGCTGTTCGATCTGCACGACGCGCGCGCGGCGCACGAGCTGATGGATTCGGGGCGACATATCGGCAAGATCGTGCTGGTGACGGCGGCCGCGGATGGAGCGATTCGGGCTGCCGTCGACGCAAACGCCAAGCATTCCACATGATCGGCCCACGCTTCAGCCCCCCGGTCGGGGGGCTGAAGCCGCGGCGCGGATGGCCCGACAATCGGTGACACCGAATGCGTCGCCGCGCCTGCCGGCGCGTCGCGTGGATGCAGCACCGGACTGGACGATGAGTCGAAATGGACATGCTCGAGAACATGCGGACGTTCGTGCGCGTCGTGCAGGCCGGCAGCTTCACCGCCGTCGCGAAGCAGACCGATGTGGCGACCGCACAGGTGTCGCGGGCCGTCGCGAGCCTGGAGGCGTATGCGCAGATTCGTCTGTTGAACCGGACCACACGGAAGATCGCGCTGACCGACAGCGGGCGCCGCTATTTCGAGCGCCTGCAATCGATCCTCGGCGATGTCGACCAGGCGAATGCAGAGGCGCGGAACGCGCTGGTCTGCCCGTACGGACGCCTGCGCGTGCATACGATGCCGGGGCTCGGACAGAGTCACGTGACCGCGTTGGCGGTCGCCTATCAGGCGCGCTTTCCCGAAGTCGCGATCGAGATGACCTACTCGCAGCGGATGCCCAATCTCGTCGAGGAGGGCTACGACGTATCGGTCGTCACGGCCGCGAGCTTGCCCGACTCCGCCTGCATCGCGCATCCGTGCGGCACGTCCTTCAGCGTGCTGGTCGCGTCGCCGGCATACCTCGCCCGCTACGGCGCGCCGTCCGGGCCCGCCGACCTGGCGCGCCATATCTGCCTGCGCCTCGATACGCCGGCGGAAGCGAACGACGAATGGCTGCTGCACGACCCTGGCGGCCAGACTGCATCGCATGCGGTAACGGCCGCGCCGTTCCACGCGAATGCGCCCGAGGCGCTGTCGATCGCGCTGCGCGCGGGGCTGGGCATCGGCTCGCTCGCGATCTATTCGGCGATCGACGACCTGCGCAGCGGGCGGCTCGTGCGCGTGCTGCCGGACTACCGGTTGACGATGCTCGACGTGTACGCGATGTATGCATCGCGCCGCTTTCTGGACGCGAAGGTCCGCACCTTTGTCGATCATCTGCGCGCGGCGCTGTCGCCCGCGCTGAAAGCCGACGCGCGCGCGCTCGACGCGCTCGCGGCGCCGCACGGCCGCGAGCGTGCCCGCGCGGTGTCCGATGTCACGGCCTGACGGCCGGGCCCATCCGTCGTCCCTATTTGTTCCTGTCGAGGAGAATCCGATGAAGTCCCGTTTTGCAATCGTCGTTGCAGGTTTCGTTGCGCTGGCGCCGTTGGCCGGTCACGCGCAGTCCGCCGCGTCCGCTGCGTCCGCCGAGCAGGCGCCGTCGGCCGCCGCGTCGCCGCGCGCGGCGAAGAAGGCCGAACGCGCGGCCGACCGCGCGTTCGCGAAGAAGGTTCGCCAGGCGGTCGTCAGGGCGCCCGGCGTGGGTAATGCGCAGATCACCGTGTTCGCGAAGGCGAAGACGGGCGATGTGACACTGGCCGGGCAGATCGCCGACGCGTCGCAGGATCGGGCCGCGGTGGACGCGGCTCGCCAGGTATCGGGCGTGACGTCGGTGAAGAGCAAGCTCCAGTTACGCCTGGAAGGCGGCCAGTAACGGGCAGGGTTGACGGCATCGGGTGCATGTCTTTGCGGGTCTCGTCGTGTAAAGAATCCACGTCGAAGGTCCGGGAAGGCGCGCACCCGTGTCGCCGGTGGCGCGGCGTCAGATGCGACCCAGCAGCACCAGTATCACGACAATGACGACGATCAGCCCGACGGTCCCCGATGGCCAGTAACCCCAGCTTCGGCTGTGCGGCCATGCAGGAAATGCTCCGATGAGCAGCAGAATCAGAACGATGATGAGGATCGTACCGAGCATCGCATCCCTCCAGAATTTATTCGACACGGTGTGCGCTGTCGCAATTCGCGTGCCGCGACGGCACGATGAAAACCGGCGCAAGCGCATCGTCTGGATCCGCATAATTCATGCGATGAATACCGATGGATTCAGAAAATAAATTTCAAAAATGCGCACCCGGTCGCTATGCTGGGCCTTCGGTTTTCCTCAGGCGAGCGCAATGGCTGAACTCTTTCTGGTACGGCACGGGCAGGCGTCGTTCGGTACCGACGACTACGACCGGCTGTCCGCGGCCGGCGACCGGCAAGGCGTGTGGCTGGGCGAATACTTCGCACGGCAGGGCCTGACGTTCGACCGCGTGATCTGCGGCACGATGAACCGCCATGCGCAGACGGTCGCCGCGATCCTGCGCGGGATGGGCCGCGAAGGCGTCGAGGTCGACCGCCATCCGGGCCTGAACGAATACGATTTCCACGGATTGTTCGCGGCAGCCGCCAGCGACTACCCGGAGATCGCGCGCCTCGCGGCCGGGTCGATGAAGGATCATTTCCGCGCGCTCCGTCAGGTGCTCCAGCTGTGGGCCGAGGACAAGCTCGGCGATGCGGCCCCCGAAACGTGGGCCCATTTCCAGCAGCGCGTGGCCGACGCGCGCGCGGCGATCCGCGCAGGCGGCGGCCAGCGCGTACTCGCGGTGAGTTCCGGCGGCCCGATCGCGGTCACCGTGCAGCAGGTGCTCGCGGCGCCGCCGTCGAGCGCGATCGCGCTGAACCTGCAGATCCGCAACAGCAGTCTTTCGCAGTTTTTCTTCAACGCCGACGCGTTCCACCTCGCGTCGTTCAACGGCATCCCGCATCTGGAGGATCCCGAACGACACGCGCTGCGAACCTACGGCTGACCCACGAACGATCGCGACGATGACGAACCCTTCCCAGCAACTCGACGTAGCCCGCCTCACGCGCTATCTGGAAACGCACGTCCCGGGCTTCGAAGGCCCGCTCGACACGGAGAAGTTTGCCGGCGGCCAGTCGAATCCGACTTTCCTGCTGAATGCGAAGAGCGGCCGCTACGTGCTGCGCCGCCAGCCGCCGGGCGAGCTGCTGAAATCCGCGCACGCGGTCGACCGCGAATTCCGCGTGCTCGCCGCGCTGTCGGGCACCGCGGTGCCGGTCGCGCACCCGTATCACCTGTGCGAGGACCGCGACGTGATCGGCAGCCTGTTCTACGTGATGAGCTTCGAGGACGGCCGGATCTTCTGGGATCCCGCGCTGCCGGAACTGCCGAAGGCCGATCGCGCGACTTGCTACGACGCGCTGCTGCAAACGATGGCCGCGCTGCACGATGTCGATGTCGACGCGGTGGGCCTCGCCGACTACGGCCGCCCGGGCAACTACTTCGAGCGGCAGATCGGCGTGTGGACGAAGCAGTATCGCGCGGCCGAAACCGGGCGCCTCGACGCGATGGAAACGCTGATCGACTGGTTGCCGAAGGCGTGCCCCGAGGACACGGGCCGGCCGGCGCTCGTGCATGGCGACTTCCGGATCGACAACCTGATGTTCGCGCGCGACGGCTATCGCGTGCAGGCCGTGCTCGACTGGGAACTGTCGACGCTCGGCAACCCGCTCGCCGATCTCGCGTATTTCTGCATGTGCCTGCGGCTGCCGTCGGGCGGGCAGGTGCGCGGGCTCGCGGGCCAGGATCGTGCCGCACTCGGTATTCCGGACGAAGCGGCGATCGTCGCGCGCTACTGCGAATTGCGCGGGATCGCGCCGATCCGCGACTGGCACTTTTACCTCGCATTCAGTTTCTTCCGGCTCGCGGCGATCGCGCAGGGCGTGAAGGCACGCGCGCTGCAGGGCAACGCATCGAGCGAGCAGGCGCTGCGCGTCGGCGAAATGGCCGGCCGGCTGGCCGAACTGGCCGTCGGCGTGATCGACGCGCATCGCTGACCTCGCCGCGAATTGCCACGAATCGCCACGGCCATCACGCGGCGGCACGACCACACAATCCATGGAGGAGCACAGCAACATGGCAACGAACCTGTTCGACCTGACGGGCAAGATCGCATTGGTGACGGGCGCGAGCCGCGGCATCGGCGAGGAAATCGCGAAACTGCTCGCCGAGCAGGGTGCGCACGTGATCGTGTCGAGCCGCAAGCTCGACGACTGCCAGGCGGTTGCGGACGCAATCGTCGCGGCGGGCGGCCGCGCCGAGGCGCTGGCGTGCCACGTCGGGCGGCTGGAGGACATCGCCGCGACGTTCGAGCACATTCGCGGCAAGCACGGCCGCCTCGACATCCTCGTGAACAACGCGGCCGCGAACCCGTATTTCGGGCACATCCTCGATACCGATCTCGCCGCGTACGACAAGACCGTCGACGTGAACATCCGCGGCTACTTCTTCATGTCGGTCGAGGCCGGCAAGCTGATGAAGACGCACGGCGGCGGCGCGATCGTCAACACGGCGTCGGTGAATGCGCTGCAACCGGGCGAGCGGCAGGGCATCTACTCGATCACGAAGGCGGCCGTCGTCAACATGACGAAGGCGTTCGCGAAGGAATGCGGGCCGTTCGGCATCCGCGTGAACGCACTGCTGCCGGGCCTCACGAAGACGAAGTTCGCAGGCGCGCTGTTCGCCGACAAGGACATCTACGAAGCGTGGATGACGAAGATCCCGCTGCGCCGTCACGCGGAGCCGCGCGAAATGGCCGGCACCGTGCTGTATCTCGTGTCGGACGCGGCGAGCTACACGAACGGCGAATGCATCGTCGTCGACGGCGGCCTGACGATCTGAGCGCGCGATGAAACTCGACAGCTACGCCGGCCAGGTCGTGATGATCACCGGCGCCGCGAGCGGCTTCGGCGCGCTGCTCGCGAGCGAGCTCGCCGCGATGGGCGCGCGGCTCGCGCTCGGCGACCTGAGCGGCGACGCGCTCGAACGCGTGGCCGCGCCGCTGCGCGCGGCCGGCGCCGACGTCGTCGCGCAGCACTGCGACGTGCGCGTCGAAACGGACGTCGCCACGCTGGTGCAGGAAGCCGTCGCGCGCTTCGGGCGGCTCGACGTCGGCATCAACAACGCGGGCATCGCGCCGCCGATGAAGGCGCTGATCGACACCGACGAAGCCGATCTCGACCTGAGCTTCGCTGTGAACGCGAAGGGCGTGTTCTTCGGGATGAAGCACCAGATCCGCCAGATGCTCGCGCAGCGCGAAGGCGTGATCCTGAACGTCGCTTCGATGGCCGGGCTCGGCGGCGCGCCGAAGCTGGCCGCGTATGCGGCGTCGAAACATGCGGTGGTCGGGCTCACGAAGACGGCCGCGCTCGAATACGCGCGCCACGGCATCCGCGTGAACGCGGTGTGCCCGTTCTACAGCACGACGCCGATGGTCACCGACAGCGAGCTCGGCGAGCGCCAGGATTTTCTGGCGCAGGGCTCGCCGATGAAGCGGCTCGGCCGCCCCGCCGAAATCGTCGCGACGATGCTGATGCTGTGCGCGAAGGACAACACTTATCTGACCGGGCAGGCCGTCGCCGTCGACGGCGGCGTCTCGGCCTTCTGAACCGAACGAACGGAAACGCGAAAATCTCGAGGAGTCGATCATGGACTTTGGCTACACCCCGAAAGTGGAAGCACTGCGCGAACGCGTGAGCGCATTCATGGATGCGCACATCGTGCCGCGCATCCGCCAGTGGAACGAAGAGGTGCACGCGGGCAAGTATCCGGTGTCGTTCATGGAGGAACTGAAGGAGCGCGCGAAAGCGGAGGGGCTGTGGAACCTGTTCCTGCCGCACCTGAAGGACGACGAGCCGGGCACGGGGCTGACGAACCTCGAATACGCGCCGCTCGCCGAAATCATGGGGCGCGTGAGCTGGGCGTCGGAAGTGTTCAACTGCAACGCGCCGGACACCGGCAACATGGAACTGCTGCACATGTTCGCGACGCCCGAGCAGCGCGAACGGTGGCTGCTGCCGCTGCTGCGCGGCGAAATCCGCTCGGCGTTCGCGATGACGGAGCCCGACGTCGCGTCGTCGGATGCGACCAACATCACGACGCGCATCGAGCGCGCGGGCGACGAGTACGTGATCAACGGCCGCAAGTGGTTCATCACGAACGCCGCGCATCCGAACTGCAAGATCTTCATCGTGATGGGCAAGACCGATCCCGAGGCCGAATCGCACCAGCAGCAGAGCATGATCCTCGTGCCGCGCGACACGCCGGGCGTGACGGTCGTGCGCAACATCACGGTGGTCAATCACTACGCGCCGGAAGGGCACTGCGAGATCACGTTCGACAACGTGCGCGTGCCGGCGCGCAACCTGCTCGGCGAGGAAGGCAGCGGCTTCGCGCTCGCGCAGGCGCGCCTCGGGCCGGGCCGCATCCACCACTGCATGCGGTCGATCGGCGCGGCCGAGCTGGCGCTGGAGCTGATGGTCGACCGCGCGCAGTCGCGCGTCGCGTTCGGCAAGCCGCTGAACCGGCACGGCACCGTCGGCGAATGGATCGCGCGCTCGCGCATCGAGATCGACCAGGCGCGCCTGCTGGTGCTGAAGGCCGCGTGGATGATCGACAAGGTCGGCGCGAAGGCCGCGCGCAAGGAGATCTCGATGATCAAGGCGCTCGTGCCGACCGTCTATACGGACGTGTGCGATCGCGCGATGCAGGTATTCGGCGCGGCCGGGCTGAGTCCCGATACGCCGCTGGCCGACCTGTGGACCTGGGGCCGTGCGCTGCGCTTCGCCGACGGCCCGGACGAGGTGCACCTGCAGGCGATCGCGCGGATGGAGATCAAGGACGGCGAACCCGGTTCGACCGCGCGGTACCTGACGCCGCCGCCGCGCGGCTGAGCGGGGCGCCGCGCGGGAGAGCGACGTGGGCGAACGGGAGGCGCACGCCGTATTAAGATGCCGGCAAGGAGATCCGGCGATGCGCCTTTCGAAGATTGATCTGAACCTGTTCGTCGTATTCGAGGCGATTTACAACAAGCGCAACCTGACGCGCGCGGCCGAGGTGCTGAACCTCACGCAGCCGGCCGTCAGCAACGCGCTGGCGCGGCTGCGCAAGACGCTGAACGATCCGCTGTTCGTCAGCACGCCGGCCGGGATGATGCCGACGCCGATGGCCGAGAACATCGTCGGCCGCGTGCGTGAGGCGCTGCAATTGCTCGATTCGAGCGCGCACGAAGGCGACGTGTTCGATCCGGCTTCGTCCGAGCGCGTATTCCGGCTGAGCATGAGCGACCTGACCGAGGCGCTGCTGCTGCCGGCGCTCGGCGAACTGCTGCAGACGCATGCGCCCGGCATGCACGTGCGCAGCTACACGATGGACCGCCGCGAGGTCGCGACCGCGCTCGCGAACGGCTCGGTCGACATCGCGATCGACGCGCCGCTGATCGGCGATCCGCATCTGCACCAGGCGCTGCTCGTGCAGGACCGCTACGCGTGCATGATCCGCGACGATCATCCGTTCAAGGGCGACACGCTGACCATGGACGACTACCTGTCGATGGGCCACATCCACGTATCGAGCCGCCGCAAGGGCAGCGGGCACGTCGACGCGGAACTGACGCGGCTCGGGCTGCGCCGCAACATCCAGATGCGCGTGCAGCACTACATGGTCGCGCCGCTGATCGCGATGCGCGGCGATCTCGCGCTGACGGCGCCGCTGCGGCTGCTGCAGCGCTATCCGGCGCGTATTCTCGAACTGCCGTTCGAGATGCCGGGACTCGACTACTTCTGCTACTGGCATCGCAGCGCCGACCAGGATCAGGGCAGCCGGTGGCTGCGCGAGCAGTTGATGGCGTTGATGGGCGGGGTGGGGCAGGGGCGGTGACGTGAGCGCGCCCGCTCAATACGAATCGTCGTCGAAGCGAGACGACGCCGGCCGGCGCTTCATGTCCTTCAGCCAGCGCCTGACCTGATCCGGGTCCTCGAACTCGCGCAGCGCGACGCTCAGGTCCTGGTTGCTCCGCTGCGTGCCGGCGATGTCGCGCGCCAGCATGCGCAGCACGGTATCGGGCGCGACCTTGGTGGACGATGCGATCCCGTACGTGCGCCGGAAGTCGTTCTCGACGTGCACGATCTCCTGATCGAGTTCGCGCAGCTGTTCCTCGAGGATGCCGTTGTAGCGCGTGAGCCGCGCTTCGCCGAGGCCGTCGATCGCACGCCGGTCGATCTGCTCGATCTCCAGCTGGAGTTCGAGCAGGTGCAGCAGGTTGCCCTTCTCGTAGGCGCGGTTGACCCGCTGCATCAGCACGGTCTTGCGCTGCTGTTCCTGCGGGTCGGTTTCGCGATCGGGATGCAGCGCGCTGGCGAGCTTGCGATAGATCTCGCGGATCGATTTGTTCGATTCGGCCTGCTCGGCTTCGATCCTGGCCTGGGCGGCCGATTGCTTCGGTGCTTTCTTGCGCTTCGCGCGCTGCGCCTCGCGGGCCGCGTGGGCGGCCATGTCGCGCTCGAACTGGGCGTCGAGTTCGGCCTGCATGCGCTCGGCAAGCTCGTCGGGCGACAGAGCGTCGAGATTTTCCGGCTGTTCGGCGTCGGGTTCCTGCTCCGGCTTGGCCGTTTCAGGAGCGGCCGCTGCAGCGCCGCCATCGGGGGACGCGGCATGCCGGTTGTAAATAACCTTCAGCGCCGCGTCGTCGCTGACGTTCAGCACATCACCCGCCATCTCGGCGATCAGGTCCGACAGCGTGCGCTGCTCGGCCTTGCTCAGGCCCTTCTGCAGGAACGCGTCGTCGAGCAGATGGATCAGCCGGATGCGCAGCGCCGTCGCTTCCTGTTCGAGCGGCAACAGGCCGTCGACGAACTTCTTCTGGAACGCCGGCATCACGGCTTCCCACGCGCCGAGCCGCTCGCGGCGCTTTTCGATCTGCTTGACGAGCGTATTGAACGTTTGCTGGGCTTTCGACAGGCTGGCTGTCTCGTGGCCGGGTGCGATGGCGACCGCGGCACCGCGACGTGCGGTCATGATGAATGTCCTCCGGCCGCGGCGGGACGCGCGGCAGGCCGTATTTTAGCCGCATGCCTGCGGGGCGGCGCGGAATGAGGGCGCGTCCCCACGGCGATCGGCGGCGCGTCAGCGCTTCACGGCGGACACGGCCGGCGCGCTGGAATCCGCGCCCGGGGAGCCGTTCGGCCCGTCGGCCGCTTCGGCATTCCTCTGTTCGGCGAGGCGCTTCGCGGCCAGGCGTTCCTGCGCGGCGACGATGTCGTCCGGATAGCTGTTGCGCTGCCTGAAGGAAATCGGTTGCAGGCACAACCGGGGCAAGCTGGAGTGCGGTCCGTCAGTCGCCGAACAACTGCCCCTGCCCGGAGATCACGCGTTCGAAATCATCGCGCAGAAACGGCAGGATCGCATCGGCGACCGGCTGAAGCTGGCGGCTCAGGTAGAACGCATAGTCGATCGGCGAGCGCATCGTCTCCAGCGGCTCGGGGCCGGCCGTCGTCATCACGTAGCTGATCCAGCCGCCGCGCTGATACTGCAGCGGCCGGCCCTGCGCCTGATTGAACTCGTCGGCGATCCGCGCCGCGCGCACGTGCGGCGGCACGTTGCGCTCGTATTCGCGCAGCGGCCGGCGCACGCGCTTGCGGTAGACGAGTTGATCGTCGAATTCGCCGGCCAGCGTGCGCCGCACGTAGTCGCGAATGAAATCCTGGTACGGTTCGCGGCTGAACACGCGCCGGTACAACTCGCGCTGGAATTGCTGCGCGAGCGGTGTCCAGTCGGTGCGCACCGTTTCGAGCCCTTTGAACACGAGGTCCTCGCCGCCGTCGGCCGTCGCCGCGAGGCCGGCGTACCGCTTCTTGCTGCCTTCTTCCGCGCCGCGCACGGTCGGCATCAGGAAGCGGCGGTAATGCCGCTCGTATTGCAGCTCCAGCGCGCTGTCGAGCCCGAACCGTTCGCGCAGATGGGCTTGCCACCAGCGGTTCACGTGCTCGACGAGCGCGCGGCCCTTGGCGCCGGCGTCGTCATCGTCATGCGCGCGGCCGAGCCACACGAACGTCGAATCGGTATCGCCGTAAATCACTTCGTAACCCTGATCTTCGATCAGTTGGCGCGTGCGGTGCATGATCTCGTGGCCGCGCATCGTGATCGACGACGCGAGGCGCGGGTCGAAGAAGCGGCAGCCCGTCGAGCCGAGCACGCCGTAAAACGAATTCATGATGATCTTCAGCGCCTGCGACAGCGGCGCGTTGCGCTGCCGTTTCGCTTCGTCGCGGCCTTCCGACACGCGACGCACGATGTCGGGCAGGCAGTGCGCGGTGCGCGAGAAACGCGCGCCGAGAAAACCGGGCACCGACGCGTCGTCGCCGGGATGCGCGAGCCCTTCGATCAGGCCGACCGGATCGATCAGGAACGTGCGGATGATCGACGGATAGAGGCTCTTGTAGTCGAACACGAGCACCGAGTCGTACAGCCCGGGGCGCGAATCCATCACGAAGCCGCCGGGGCTGTTCTGCCCCGTCACGTCGCCGAGGTTAGGCGCGACATAGCCGAGCCGGTGCATGCGCGGCAGGTACAGGTGCGTGAACGCCGCGACCGAGCCGCCGGTGCGATCGGCCGCGAGGCCCGTGACGCTCGCGCGTTCCAGCGCGAAGGACAGCAGGTCGGCCTTGTCGAAGATGCGCGTGACGAGTTCGCAGTCCTTCAGGTTGTAGCGCGCGAGCGCGGGCTTGTCGTGATCGAAGCGGCGCTGGATCTCGTCCATTCGCTGGTACGGATTGTCGATCGACTTGCCTTCGCCGAGCAGCGACTGCGACACGTATTCGAGGCTGAAGGACGGGAAGGTCCACGTCGCGGATTTCAGCATGTCGATGCCGTCGAGGATCAGCCGGCCGGCCGCGCCGGCGAAGAAGTGGTCGGGCTGCTGGCCGTGCGCACGCCAGTCGAGCACGCTGCCGCCGCGCCCGAGCTTCAGCGGGATGCCGTATTGCTCCGCGTGCGCATGCAGGATGCGCAGGTCGAACTGCACGAGGTTCCAGCCGATCACCGCGTCGGGGTCGTGTTCGTTGAACCAGTCGTTGAGTCGCGCCAGCATCGTGGCCCGGCTGTCGCAGTAGTCGAGGTTGAAGTCCAGCGCGCTTGCGCTGCCGCTTTCGTCGCCGTTCGGCGGGCCGAGCATGTAGACCTGGCGCTGCCCGCAGCCTTCGAGCGCGATCGAGTACAGCTCGCCGTGGACGCTGGTTTCGATGTCGAGCGACACGCAGCGCAGCACGGGGCGGTAACCGGTTGCGGGCTTCAGCTCGCCGGCCGTGAGCGTGCCGTCGCGGCCGGGCTGGCCGCGAAACTGGACGCAGGCGGTGATGAAGCGCTCCATCGCGTAGCGGTCGGGTGGCTGCACGTCGGCTTCGTAGACGTCGACGCCGGCTGCGGCGAGCCGCTTTTGCAGCCCGGACAGATGGCGGTAGCGCTTGCAATAGAGGCCGACGACCGGGCGCTGCCGGAAGTCGCGCAGTGTGAGTGGGCGCAACTCGGCTTCGCGCTCGTCGGCCAGCGTCCGTTCAGCGAGCGCCTGCTGTTCGGCCGGGATGAACGCGACGGCTTCCTGCGGGCGCAACCGCACGCGGCGCGGACCGTGTTCGGTGGCCAGCCAGAACTCGATCTCGATGCCGGATGCGGTATCCCGCCAGTGGCGGGTAAGGATGAAGCCCTGCTCGAACGCCGTCAAAACGCTTGCTCGTGGTGGATGCCCAGGGGGCGGATTTTAGCGCCTGGAAGCGCTTCGCGCCGGCGGCGGGCCGGTGGCATCAGGTGGCAGGAAGCGGGCGCGTGATGCGCCATCCGATGCGGGCCGCATCGATTGGCCGCAGCAACCAGCGGCGCGCGACGATCGCGTGGCGCTTCTGCGTGACGTATTCGTCTACCGCGAGTTCGAGGGCATCGTCACCGACGCGGGACAGTGTCGCGGTGGCGCCGGAGCCATCCGCGAATTCGATGATGGAGGGATGCGGCTTTGCGGTGCGAGGTGCATCGCGGTCGAGCGTCACGATGCTGCCTTGGTAGAGGTGCGAATGGCTTGTACGCAGCAGGATGGCGGTGGGCATGGAAAGCGCTGCGGAAAACGTCGGCTTGGGCAACGTGAGCCCGATTCCGGAGCCTATGGGAAGGTGAGCGTTTGCAGCGTCATGGCCGGCGGATGCCGGGCTGTTCGGTGCCTGAGGCCGGACCCGAGCCGGCACCTCTCAAACATGCCCCTCATGCTCGATCGCCCCGCCATGCCCCGCGCGTGCCGCGACCCTCGCCGGCACCCCTGACGCCCTGGCCGCCCGCTTCGCCCACATCGCCGTGAGAATCGGCACGAGAATCGCCGTCACGAGGCACGCGGTCGCGACGATCGCCGTCGCCGCCGGCACCATCGGCTTGAACTTCGGAATCATCTCGCCGATGATCGCCGGGTTCGCGACCGCGGCCCCGGCCGTCGACGACGCGGCCAGCCCGGCCGTCCCGTTGCCGCCGCCCACGAACTTGTCGGCGAGAATCAACGGCACACCGGTTACGACGATCACCGCGAGCCCGAGCGCGATGCCCGGCAGCCCGCTCTTCGCGATCACGTTGAGATCGATGCCGTTGCCGAGCGCGAAGCCGAAGAACGGAATCAGCGGGTGGACGCAGCGCCCGAACAATTCGCGCAGCGCCACGTCGAGATTGCCGAGCGTGAAGCCGATCAGGAACGGCAGCACCGCGCCGACGAAAAGCCGTGTCTCGAACACCGCGACACCGGCCGCGCCGAGAATCAGCATGCTGACGAGCGGCCCCGATTCGATCGACATCAATACGAACGCACCGGCTTCTTCCTTGGTGCCGTACTGCTGCATCACGGCCGCGTAGAGGCCGCCGTTGGTCATGTCCATCGACGTCGTGATCGCGAGCAGCGACAGGCCCGCGAACAGGCCCGTGCGGATACCGTCGTCGGGGATGAATCGTGCGGCGATCACCGTCGCGAGCCACGCGACCACGATTTTCGTCGCGAGCAGCGTGCCCGATTTGCGCAGCACGACGCCTGTTGCGCGCAGGTCGATCGTCGCGCCCATGCAGAAGAACCAGACGGCGAGGATCGGCACCGTGCCCGCGATCAGGCCGTTGGTGAACGAGCCGAAGTACTTCCCGGCATTCGGTGCGAACGTGTGCACGCACGCGCCCAGCAGCATCGGGACCAGCATGAGGCCGCCCGGAATGCGGTCGATAGCCTGTTTCAGCTTCACGTCTCCTCCGTGGACGTCGATGCGTCCCGTTGTCGAATGATGTCTGCTGACTGACTATAGGACAGGATTCGGAACGGTGGCCGGTTTTTATGCGTTTCGACGGTAGTCGTATCATCCCCAAGCAGTCGGCACCGTAGCGACGAGTCGAAGTGACGACGGTCGCGCAGGATTGCGCGTGCGCCGGCCCCGAACCGGCAAACCGAAAAAACGATAAGGCGTAGAGGGCGAACGATGAAGATGAAAATGACGATGCGCATGGGCATCGCGATGCTGGCGCTCGGCGCGAGCCTGGGTGCGAACGGTGCATACGCAAACAGCGCGGTCGATTGCGGGAAGCTCGACGCAGCCACGAGCGGCCCCGACGACAACTTCCGGCCGCCGGCGTTCGGCACGGTCATCGGCGCGGGGCGCGCGTATTTCCATTCGGCGCCCGACGCGCAGTGCGTGACGAAGCGGACCTTCATCGTCCCCGGCGATTCGGTGACCGTCTACAAGTCGCACGGGCGCTGGTACAACATCATGTACGTGAACGGCAAGACTGGCGACGACTTCGAAGGATGGGTCGAGCAGGGGCGCGTGCGCCTCGGCGGTCAATACGGCGCGCAGTAGTCGCCGCCGGCGTGGCGGCTACATCGGCGCCGATGCGACATCGCGCCTCAGGTTCTCTGCGCGCAGCGGCCGCTGGTACAGGTATCCCTGCGCGTACTGGATCCCGACCGCATGCAGCGCGCGATGCTGGGCTTCCGTCTCCACGCCTTCCGCGATGATCTTCATGCCGTAGTGATGCGCGACGGCCGCGATCCCCTCGATGAGCTGCGCGCTGCCGCTGTCCAGCTGCGAGACGAACTGTCGATCGATCTTCACGTAGTCGAAAGGGAAGCGCGACAGCATGTCGAGATTGCTGTGATGCGTGCCGAAATCGTCGATCGCGAACTTCGCGCCTTTGGATCGCAGCGCCTGGAAGATCTCGGTGGTGCGCGCGTTCTTCTCGAGCAGGATGCGCTCGGTGACTTCGAGCACCAGCGTGAAGCCGGGCGGCAGCGCGCGGATCGTTTCCTCGACGACGGCCACGAACCGCGTGCGCTCGAGATCCTGCGGCGCCACGTTCACGGCGATGCGCAGCGGCGCGGACGGCGTCAGCGCGGTCAGCTCGGACACCGCCGTGCGCAGCACGAATTCGGTGACCTTCGGCAGCAGCGTGCTCGATTCCACCTGCGGGATGAACACGGCCGGGCTGATGGCCCCCCACTTCGGATGGTGCCAGCGCAGCAGCGCCTCGACGCCGACCGTCCTGCGCGTCTGCACGTCGACGATCGGCTGGTACACGACATGGAACTCGTTGCGTCTGAGCGCGTGGCGCACGGCCTTCAGCAACAGCCGCCGCGGCGCCATCGCGAGCAGGTAGGCGGCCATCACGAGGCTGTCGGCCAGCAGGACGATCGTCGCGCAGATCAGCCGGTCGTGGCGCTGGACCTGTGACGCGTAGCGCGCCGATGCGACGACCGACACCGTGAACGGCCAGCGCTGCGACGCAATCGTGCTGCCGCCCGTGGGGCCTGCGTCCGTGTCCGGCGCGAACCTCCCGTGCTGATCGAGGCGGCCCGACCCCGCGATCGACAGCGTCGCCGTTTCCGCCCCGTTGGCGGTGCCGAGGGCGAGCGCGTCGGCCACGTAGTCGCCTTCGATCAGGTACAGGACGCCCGCGCCGCGCGCAGTGGCGCGGAACGCGTACAGCACCGGAATGCCGTGCTGGAACGCCGTCTGGCGCAGCAGCGTGACGGTCATCGATCCCGGTTCGGGCTCGCGCGCATACTTGATGAGCGGCACGTCGATCGAACCGAGCGCCGACGAGCACATGACGCGGCCGTCGTTCACCAGCGCGACCGCACGCAGATAGCGCAGGCGAGTGCTCACTTCGGCCAGCGTCCGGAACACCGTCGCACACGGCTTTCCGACGAGCGCGGTCAGCTCGTCCGCGTGTCGGAGGCGCACGCCGTCCAGGATGCGGTCCACGGAAGCCACGATGTCGTTGGCCACGGCGCGCTCATGCGCGGTGACGGTATCGCGTGCGTAGCGGTCGGCTAGCACGATCGCGAACGCGGGCACGAGTACGCAAATGATCACGGCGGCGAAAAGGACGACGCGCGGCCAAGCGCCGCCGCGGTGGAAAAGATGTGTCGAGCCGGGCGGGAGCGCCCGCAATCCCGTGGTTGCCTTTGGTGTTGTACGCATGGCGTGGCAAGTCGAACCAGTCGGTGCGCCGACGGCGTGCATGCCGCATGCCTGATTCGGACCATGCGGCTTGCGCGCCGGTTTCGGGACGCCGGCCGAGTCGACCGTCGCGATGGCATCCGCTCGGCCAGTCGCGATCAGCCATTCATCTGGCAGCATTCCTCAATAACATGCGCGCATTCGGCATGTATATCGACGCAACGTACCGAAAAAAGCCCCGGCCACACGGTGCGTGCAGCCGGGACAAAAGACACCGTCTCTTGGCACGAGGATGGTGCGCGGCAAGTATAAGATGCGGCGCGCCATTACGTAATATTGTTGTCTAAAAATTGATGCCGTTTCGGGATTGTGTCTCGAAAGGAAACATTTCAATAGGGCGCCGTGGTCGGCAGTTTGCCGCCATCGCGTCAAACCGGAGCGTTGCGATGGAAGAAAGTGCCGCACCGACGGTCATGGTGACCGATGGCGCCGCCGCGGCGGACGGCGGGTCACTGTGGATCCGGATTTCGGTGGACGGGGAGGCCCGCGACTATTCGCTCGATCGCGCGCTCACGTCGCGCGGTACGCCGCGTTACGACAGTATCCGCGGCGCGCACGGCGTGTTGTCGGAAGGAGAACGACGGGAATTGCGGGTGCTGCTGGCGCGCATTGCCGACCCCGCGATGTGGGCCGGCATCGTCGGTACGTTCATCCAGGTGCTGACGCGCCCCGACGAGCCGTGAACGATGCAGTGCCGGCGGCGATTGCTCGCTTCAGAAATCGTTGCGCATTTTGTGGAGCAGGGCGCTGGGCGACTGGTGCGTGTCCACGGCGGTGAGGACATCGGTCATGAACCACGGCAGGTTCAGCTGCGTATCGGAATCGCCGACGCAGACGCGAATCGGCGGCGCGCTGGACGGTGAACGGGCGCCTTGCGCGGCATCCCGCGACGGCACGCAATTCTTTGCGTAGGCCTGAGCGTGAACCGGCGCGACGCCGGAGGACGCACCGGCGAATGCCGACGCGGACACGCCGATGGTGGCAAACAGGGTCAGGGCAGCGGCAAGGGCGACGCGTTTCATGAGGGGTCTCCGGCGATGCTCGTTCGACCATTCGAGCCGCCGCGAGTTCGTCGGCCAAGATATGAGTCACCTGCCCGAAGAGACTGCTCGGCCGCGTGCAACGCCGGCCGCCCGCGTCGGTCGCTCGCCGCACTGGTGTCGTTCCGCGCATGTATATTGTCGCCGTGCATCGATCGGCCGACGACATCGCGCGGCTTCGTTTGCACGTCACCGCGCGCGCACTGCCAACCTGCCGGAGCGCGGTGCTCGCGGTGAAGCGCCAAGCGCCATTACAAGAACCAGAGAACGTTCCGAGCCCGCCCATGAGCGATACCGAAGCCGTTTTTCAAATAACCGCGGATGATCTCGTCCACGCATACCGCCTGCATCTTTGGCGCAGGTACAACTGGAAATACCTGCTCAAGTCATTTGCGATCGTTACGATCGTGTACGTTGTCCTGCTGGTCGGCGGCCTCCGGCTGGCAAGCGGACATTTTCCTGAATGGCGCTATGTCTGGATGGCCGGGGGAATCGCGGCTGTCGCCGCGATCGGCGTGCCCGTCCTGAATCATCTGATATTGCCGCGCGCAGGCCGCAAGATTTACGATCAGCAAAGGACGCTTCATCAGGTGCACACGGTCATTTTCCAACGCGACCGGTTCATTGTCGAAACGCCGACTTCGCGCGACGACATTCACTATGCGGATCTCATTCACTGGAGCGAGGATCGTCAAATGATCCTGCTGTATCAGTCATCGGTGATGTTCCGCGTGGTACCGAAGCGCGTGCTGGACGACGGACAAGTGGCGTTCCTGCATCGAGTGCTGCTTCAGAACGGCGTGCGCAAAGTCTAGCGGGCCATGGAGCGCATGACGAAGTCCGGACGGCCTGCGCCGTCCGGGTTGCAAAGTGCGGTTCGGGTCAGAAAGCCCCGGACATCACATCACCGATACCCGTAACACTGCTTCAACCCCGTGTAGTCGTAGAAGTGGCTGCCCGGCGCGATCTTCGCGCCGTCGCACGCGGCCTGGAAATCCGTCTCGCGCTCGTTGTACAGCATCTTCACGATGAGCCGCGACCCGTTGCGATAGACGTCCCACTGCATGTTCGCGGCCATCGGCGACACCTGGTCGCCGCGCCACGGGTTGTTCGCATACGTGTACGTCTGTGCCTGCGGCGTCGGCACGAACACGTTCTTCAGGTTCATGACCGACGCGAACGGAATCACGATCTCCGCGTGCGTGAAGCGCAGCTTTGCGGCGTGCGTCAGGTCGCCGCGCGCGATCGCGTCGACTTCGCCGAAGAAATCGTCCTGCAGCACCTTCGCCATCCGGTATGTCACCGGGTTCGCTTCCTGGATGCCGGGGCCCTTCTGGTAGTAATCCTCGGCATCCTGCAGATACGCGAGATACTGCGCCTGCGCCGCGCCGATGTACTTCTCCATCGTGACGCCGCCGGTTTCCGCGGTCATCGCCGGCGCGACCTGCAGCAGGTTGTACAGCACGTTCACCGCATCGACGGCGGTTGCGATCTTCGTCTTGCCGTCGCCCTTCAGCGTGTTGGTGAACTTGCCATCCGTCGACGTGAACGCATAGGTGCCGGTGTTCGCGAACGTGTAGCCGTCGGAGCCGAGCTTCGCGATGAAGGCCGGCGACACGAGCGCGGACAACACCGTTTGCGCGACGTCGGCCGCCTGCGGCGCGGCCTTGATCGCCTTCAGCTTCGCGGCCACCGTCGCGTCGTTTGCATAGGCCTGGTACGTCTGGCTCGCCTGATAGGTCGCGTAGTACGGATCGCTGGTGTCGGTCACGAGATCGGTGGCCGGCTTCAGCGAATGGAAATACAGCAGGAAACGGTTGGTGCCGGCCGGCTGCGCGACCGGTGCGCTCGCAGGATAGCCGGCTGGCGCGGCCGGCAGCGTGATGGCCGGCGACAGTGCCGGCTGCGCGGCAACCAGTGCCGCCGAGAAATACGTCGAACTGTCGACCGCGCGATCCTGGCCGGAGTTGACGACGACTACCTGCCGGTTGCCCGTCGCGAACAGCGCGGGTAGCCGCTGCGCGAGACGCGCGGCGAGTTGCTGATGCTCGCGGATGCCGGTTTGCGTGAGGTTGCCGTACCCGGGTGTCGAGATGCCTTGTACGCCATAGCCGAGCAGCGCATTGGCCTTCATCATCGCGTACGTGTCGGCCTTGAGCTGCACGCCGAGCGGCGTCAGCGCGCCGTCGGCCTCGGCCTTAACCAGCATCGCGTAGATCGCGCCGTCGTATTTGAAGCCCGACAGCCCGCGCGAGCCGTGACGGGCGACGAGTTCGGTATAGACGGGCGCATAGCCGGCCGGCGGTGCTTCGTACGTCGCGGCGTCCTGCTGCGGGCGGTACGGCGTCTTCGTCTGGTAGTAGGTCGCGGGTGCCGGGGGCGGCGTGGGTTGCGGCTGCGGTGCGGGCGCCGTGCCGTTGTTGTCGGCCGACGCGGCGGGCGGTGTCGAATCTTCACCGCCGCAAGCGGCGAGCAACAGGCAGGCAATCGCGAGGGCGGCGGCGGTGCGGGTCGGGCGTGTCATCGTGGCGGGCAACGGACGGGACGAAGCGCATGTGCGTCGTCCCGTCTTCGGGAGAAGGTAGTCGAGCCCCGAAGTGTTGCAAGCGACTTTGACAGCAGAATGTCAGGATGCGGTCGGGCAATCGTCGGATCGCCGCCGGATCGACGTGGATGGCCAGCCGCGGCCGGCCCGTGTGCCGGCGTTCAGTGCAGACCGGCCGACGCGATCGAGCGCACCGTATCGGTGATGTTCACGCAGCGCGACAGCCCGAAATGCTCGGCTTCACGGCGTTCCGGTTCGCTGCTCGCGATCCCGACCGCGCGCTCGCGCGGCACGCCGAGCGCTTGCAGCGCGACATCGAACGGATGCTGATTCGATCCGGAGTCCTGCTGATTCGTATCCGTGACGACGACCGAGAAACGGTCGAGGTTCGCGCGGCCGAACTGGCCTTCGAACACGTCGTTGAGCCGCGCGGCCGGCAGCGTCGTGACGAGGCCGAGCCGATAGCCCTCTTCCGATGCGCGGTCGAGCCACTGGATGATTGCATCGCGCTGATGGCGCGATTCGCGCGAATCCGGGGTTGCTTCGATTTGCGCGAATGCTGCGTCGAGACGGGTGACGATGGCTTCGATGACCACGGTGATTCCTTTTCAGAAACGTGATGATCCGTTCGCCGACGGGAATGCCACACACCTTAGCGTCGATCCGGAAAACGCGACCAATTAATATTTTTAGCCGACTCATACGATTCGACTAATGAATGAGGTGGCAAGCCAGAGCGGGCGCGGGCTGCGTGTCGCGCGGCATGCCCCGCATGAATGGCGTCGTGAAGACGGCCTTCTACGTGATGCACCAGCGTGGCGCGCATCGTGAATGCATCGCGCATATGCATATAAAAAAACGGCATATCGAGCGATGCCCGCCCGATATGCCGCGTTGCGATGCCGTGCGCGAACCGATGCGATCAATGCAGCTTGATCGACGGCTGGTTACGGCTTTGCAGCCAGTGGCTCAGCGACTGGAACAGCGCGCGCTTCATGCCGACCACGCTGAACAGGTGCTTGCGATACAGGAAATTGTACAGCCCGATCGCCGCGAGCCCGTCGACGATCAGCGAGCGCGAGCGTACGCCGATGTCCGCCTGATACGCGGCGCCCGCTTGCCCGAGCGACACGACGGTGCCTGCGTCGTGGAACGTGAAGCCGGCCACCGGCTTGCCGGCGATGCGGCGCGCCAATGCGTTGACCAGATACACGGCCTGCTGGTGCGCGACTTGCGCACGCGGCGGCAGGCACCCGCTTGCACCGGTCGACGGGCACGCGGCGCAGTCGCCGAACGCATACACGTGCGGATCGTCGGGCGTCTGCAGCGTGTCGGTCACGATCACCTGATTCGACCGGTTGAGCGCGATGTCGCCGATGTTTCGCAGCATCGCGGGGCCCGCGACGCCGGCTGCCCAGATCGTGATGTCGCTCGCGAGCCGTTCGCCGGTCGCGGTCGTTACGGCGTCCGCACCGACTTCCGCCACGCGCGTATCGGTCAGTACGTCGACGTTCAGCGTGCGCAACTGCGCGTGCATCTTGCCGGCCAGTCGTTCGTCGAGCGCCGGCAGGATGCGCGGGCCACCTTCGATCAGCCGGATGTGCACGTCGCGCGCGGACACCAGCGCCTTGAAGCGATACGTCGTCAGTTGCTGGATCGCGTGCCGCAATGCGGCGGCCAGTTCGACGCCCGTCGCGCCCGCGCCGATCACGTTGATGCAGATGGGCGCCGCGCGCCGTGCGGGCTGCTGCTCGGCGACGTGATTTGCCTTCGTGCAGGCGGCAAGGAACTTGCGGCGGAAATCCTCGGCGTGGTCGAGGTTTTCGAGCGGCAGCGCGTGACGCTCGGCGCCCGGCACGTCAAAGAAGTTCGTCACGCTGCCGACCGCCAGCACGAGATCGTCATAGTCGAGTGCCCGCTGCGGCAGGATTTCCGTGCCGTCCGCATCGTGCACGGCCGCGATCGTTGCCGTGCGCGCCGCTCGATCGACCCGCTGCAGCGCGCCCTGCACGAAGCGGAAGCCGTGGCGCTTCGCCTGCGCTGCGTATTCGATCGTGTGGGAAGCCGGATCGCGATGGCCCGATGCGGCTTCGTGCAAGAGCGGCTTCCAGAAGTGCGTCGGATAGCGGTCGACGAGCACGACGTCGGCCTGTCCGCGGCGTCCGACCGTATCGCCGAGGCGCGTCGCGAGCTGCAGGCCGCCGGCGCCGCCGCCGACGATCACGATGCGCGGCACGCGCGGTGCGCGGTCCGTTGCAAGGGTGGGCGTGGTGTTGTCCATGTTGGGCTCCCGCTGAATGACGATTCGGATGACATTGCTCAAGAACCGACGATATAGTTTCGTACCCAGTCGAACAATTTAATGTTTATAAGCGACTCATATGTATTCACTTATAGGAAAGACCGCGACGTTCCGGCAGTTGAAGGCGCTGGACATGATCGCGCGGCTCGGCAGCGTGTCGCGCGCGGCGGAGGAGCTGAACCTGACGCAGCCGGCCGTGTCGCTGCAGGTTCGCCTGCTCGAGGAGGCCGTGGGCGCCGCGTTGTTGCAGCGGGTGGGGCGTGGCGTGCAGCTGACCGCGGCCGGCGAGATCGTGGCGCGCTACGCGCGCGAGATCCTGCACCTGTGGAGCGAGGCCGGCGACGAAGTGGCCGCGCTGACGGGCGATCTCGGCGGCACGCTGCGGATCGGCGCGATCACGACGGCCGAATACCTGATCCCGCCGCTGCTCGTCAAATTCACCGCGACGCGTCCGCACGTGAAGACGTATTTCAAGGTCGGCAACCGCGACGACATCATCCGCATGCTCGCGACGCATGAAATCGATCTCGCGGTGATGGGCAGCGCGCCGAAGGAGCTGCGCACGCACGCGGTCGAGTTCGCGAAGCATCCGATGGTGTTCGTCGCGGCGCCCGGCCATCCGCTGATGCAGCGCAAGCGCGTCGCGCTGAAGGATCTCGAATCCGCGCACCTCCTCGTGCGCGAGCGTGGCGCGGGTACGCGCTCGACCGTCGAGAGCCTGTTCAAGAACGCGGGCTATCGCTTTCATGTCGGATCCGAACTGTCCAGCAACGAGGCAATCAAGCAGATGGCTGAAGCGGGCCTTGGCGTCGCCTTCCTGTCGTTGCACGCGTGTGCGCTCGAACTGCGGACCGGGCTGCTCGGGCAGTTGCCGTTTCCCGGCAATCCGATCGAGCGCGAATGGTATGTCGTCACGCTCGCCGACCGGCGGATCTCGCAGGTGACGGGGCTGTTCCGCGACTTCCTGATCAAGCAGGGCGCGCCGGTGATCGACGGCGCGACGGTGGCGTCGCACGAGCGGCGACGCAAATAGATCGAGTGTGTCGACCGGCCGGTCAGACGAGCCCGAAGTCGTCGTTGCTGTCGGGAATCGACGCGAGCAGCCGTTCGAGCCGGTACCCGCCGACGACGCGCAGGCACCACATGGCGATGGCGGTGCGGCCGTTGCGGGAGTCGGGGCCGGATGAAGGGCGGGCGGCGGACGGCGAGGGCGCGATGAACGCCGCGCGTAGCGGGCAGTATTGGGGCATGACGGGGCTCCGTAGGTGTCGGATGACGCGATCGTAGGCCTCGCGGCGCCAGCCGGCGCGCACGCAAGGATCGTCCCGAGCAGAAACGGATGATCTTTTTCTGCTTGATTCGACGGCGGCCGCGCACGGCCGGCACGCCGGCCCGAAACGCGTCACAATGCGCGTTCGGCACCTGATCTGGTGGAGACCATCAATGAGCGATCCGATTCTTGCCGCGCCGACGGACAACGGCGTCCCCGTCAGCCTGCGCTCCAGCCGCGGGCTCGGCTGGCGCGGCTTCGGCGCGTCGCTGCTGGAAATTCGCGCGGGCACGTACCGGATTCCGGCGGCCGAGCACCACCGGATCGGCGTGCATATCGGCGCGCCGGTGCGCGCGGATTGCGTGTGCGACGGCGAGCGCGTGTCGCGCATCCAGGCGCACGGCGACGTCGACGTGATTCCGGCCGGCCTGCCCGGCCAGTGGACCGACAGCGCCGACTGCCGGATCCTGCACATCGCGCTCAGCGACACGTTCGTGCGGCGCACCGTCGAACAGCTCGAACTGAAGCCGTCGCACGCGCAGATCCGCCGGCGGCTGCAGGTGCGCGACCCGCGGCTGCAGCACATCGCGTGGGCGATGGCCGCCGAACTCGAAGCGGAAGACGCATCGGATCCGCTCTACGCGGAAAGCCTGTGCACGGCGCTCGTCGCACGGCTGGTCGACGGCCAGCCGGCGTTTCGCGAACGCCGGCGCACGCTGGCGCCGAAGGCCGCGGCGCGCGTGATCGACTATGTCGAGGCGAATCTCGACCGGCGCATGACGCTGGCCGAACTGGCGGCGCTCGTGTCGATCAGCGTGCCGCATTTCAAGGTGCTGTTCCGCGAAACGCTCGGGATGCCCGTGCACCAGTACGTCGTGCGGCGCCGGGTGGAGCGCGCGAAGGCGCTGCTGCTCGAAGGGCGGCTCAGTATCAGCCAGATCGCGCTGGAAGCCGGGTTTGCGCATCAGAGCCACATGGCGAACTGGATGAACCGCGTGCTTGGGGCGACGCCGACGGAGATCGCGCGGTCGGGCGCGCGGGGCGGGTTGCGGCTGGCTTATGACGGTGAGGATGGCGGGAAGCCTTCGCGTCGTTAGCGTGACGACGAATGCGCGGGCCATGCCTGCGCTTGCATCGCGTCATCCTTTCCTGTCCGATTCATCCCTCCGTGCGCGCTTTCCCGGCCTCGCATGCCGACAATCACAACACTTTCATCCATCAGGAGCGAATCGTGTTCGTGATCTTCGGAGCATCCGGCAACGTGGGCCGGTCGACCGTGACAGCCTTGCGCGACGCAGGCCATTCCGTGCGCGCGGTGCTGCGCGACACACGCCATCGTGAACGTTTCGTGCAGCTCGGCTGCGATGTCGCGATCGCGGACCTGACGGACGCGAACGCGATCGCCGCGGCGATCGACGGCGCGCAGGCCGTGCAGATACTGTGCCCGGTGCCGACCGCCGATCCCGATCCGGCCGCGACGATGACACGGACGATCGATGCAGCGACCGCCGCGCTCGCCGCGAACCCGCCGCGGGCATTGCTTGCGTTGTCGGACTACGGCGCGGAGCTTGAAGGCAATACGGGTATCACGCGTCTGTTCCATGACTTCGAGGAACGGCTGAAGCCGATCCCCACTCGACTGACGTTGCTGCGGTCAGCCGAACATTTGCAGAACTGGGCGCGTGTGCTGCCCATCGCACTCGGCACCGGCGTGCTGCCGAGCTTCCATCATCCGGTCGGCAAGGCGTTTCCGACGATCTGGGCGTCCGATGTGGGCGTCGTCGCGGCGCGGCTGCTGCTCGATGCACCGGAAGGCGGGAGCGGGCCGCGCATCGTCAGCGTCGAAGGGCCGCGGCGGGTGAGCGTGACGGCGATCGCGGATACGTTGGGCGCGGCGGCGGGCCGCTCGATCGTCGCGCACGAATTGCCGCGCGATACGTGGAACGCGGTGCTGTTGCGTGCCGGGCTCAGCGAACGTCATGCGCAGCTGATCGTCGATCTGTACGACGTGCATAACGCCGGGCGGATCGATGTGGAAGCCGACGTGTCGGAGCGGGTGTACGGGACGACGACGCTGGAGGAAGCGCTTGCTGCGCTGGTGCGCGCGCATGCGGCGACGGCGTGACGCAGGTAACCGGCATCTGGCGTCGATTTCGATGGACCGGGATTCGCGAGTCGCGAAACCGGTCCGGACCTCGGGGAGCACTTTTAATCGTGCCCGGTACTCCGGCGTTTCAACCACATACGTCCGGGCGGCTCGAAATACGTGCCGAACCGCACGAGTCCGGCCTTCTTCAGATGGCACGTCATTTCAAAGCTCACCAGCACGCCGGGATCGTCGTTTTCGAGGATGGCGACGTCGATGGAGCGGATACGAGGCTCATATTGCAGGAGTGTCGCCTCCATCTGCTGCTTGAGCATGTGGGCTGACGCGGGCAGCGCCTTGTAAATGTTCGTCAGATCCGGCAGACCATAGTCCGGCAGATGCTTCAGCGCGCCGGCACGCGAGTTCAGGATGCGCTGCACATTTTGCTGGACGCTCATGCACTCGAGTGTTCGGTCGTCGTAGGCATCGAGCGGCTCACCGCCGATCTGGCCCAGCAGCATGTCGTGGAGAGAGGAGCGCGCCTGCATGGTCCTGGCCTCCGGTTACGCGGTCGCGCGGGTCGGCTTCGCCGCGCCCGCCGCGGCGTTGTTCCGGTCAATGAAATCGATCGTCACGCTCGCTTCGGCCGAGCTCGACAGCACGATCTTTTCCGGCGCGGTACCGGCAGCCATCCGCGCAAGCAGTTCACGCGACACGTTCGGCAGAATCCGCTGGTTGAGGAACGCATCGACGTTGCGCGCACCGGACTCGCGCGCGAGGCAAAGCTCGGCCATCGTGTCGATCAAGGATTCGTCGCACGCCAGCTCGACGCCGTGTTGCCGGCGCAGGCGGTCGGCAACCTTCGACAGCTTGAGCCGCACGATCGACGCGAGTGCGGCGGCATCGAGCGGCCGATAGACCAGCGACCGGAAGCGCGCGAGCAGCGCGGGCTGGAAGTGCGCCACAAGCTGCGGGTGGATCGCCTCGAGCAACGCTGCCTGGGAAATCTGTGGATCGTCGGCGGTCATCTCGTCAATCCGTGCGCTGCCGAGATTGGACGTCATCAGAATCACGCAATTGCGGAAGTCGATCTCGCGCCCTTCGCCGTCGCGCATCATGCCGCGGTCGAACACTTGATAGAACATGTCGAGCACGTCGCGGTGGGCTTTTTCGACTTCATCGAGCAGCACGACACCGTACGGCCGCTGCCGCACGGCTTCGGTGAGGATGCCGCCGCGGCCGTAGCCGACATAGCCTGGTGGCGACCCTTTCAGTTGCGACACCGTGTGTGCTTCCTGATACTCGGACATGTTGATCGTCGTGAGCGCGGCCTCGCCGCCGAACAGCAGGTCGGCCAGGGCCAGCGCCGTTTCGGTCTTGCCGACACCCGATGGTCCTGCGAGCAGAAAGACGCCGAGTGGTGCATGTTCATGCTTCAGGCCCGCTTTCGCGGTGCGCAGGCTCTCCGCGAGCGCGGCGAGCGCATCGTCTTGTGCGACCACGCGCGTCGCCAATTGCTGTTCGAGGTTCAGCAGGCTCAGCAGTTCGTCTTCGACGAGGTTGCCGACCGGCACACCCGTCCATTCCGCAACGACACGCGCGATGGCCGCTGCATCGACATCGACGGAGATGAGCGGGGCGTTGCCTTGCCGGTCGGCCAGTAGGCGCTTGATGTCATCGAGCTGGCCGTGGCTGGATGCCGAGCCGCGTTCGGCGATCTCCTCCCGACGCTGGTGAACGAGGCGAACCAGCTCGAGTTCGCCGACATGGCGCGCCTGCAGGCCGGTCAGGATGTTCCGCGCGTCGGTCAGCGCGTGCTCCAGCGCTACACGCCGCGGCGCAACGTCATCGATACCAGCCTGCGCGTCCGCGTCGAGCGTCGCCAGTTCGAGTTCGAGGGCGGAGACAGCGGCGCGCGCACGCTGCAGTTCCGCTGGCGGCGATTCAAGTCCGATTCGCACCCGTGCGGCAGCGGTATCGATCAGATCGACCGCCTTGTCCGGCAGCTGACGCGCCGGAATATAGCGTCGAGAGAGTTTCACTGCCGCGATCAGCGCTTCATCCCGAATGTGCACGTTGTGATATTCCGCATAGCGGTTCTTCAGGCCTCGCAACATCAGGCAGGCCGCATCGTCGTCGGGTTCGCCGACCTTGATGATCTGGAAGCGGCGCTCGAGCGCGGCGTCGCGCTCGAAGAATTCCTTGTACTCGGACCATGTCGTTGCCGCGATCGTCCGCAGTTCGCCGCGCGCGAGCGCCGGTTTGAGCAGGTTCGCGGCGTCGGCGCCGCCGGCGGCATTGCCCGCGCCGATCAATGTGTGCGCCTCATCGATGAAGAGCAGGATCGGTTCGGGTGAAGACTGAACCTCGTCGATGACGTTCTTCAGGCGTTGCTCGAATTCCCCTTTCACCCCGGCACCGGCCTGCAGCAGGCCCAAATCGAGTGTCAGGATGCGCACGTCGCGAATCACGTTCGGGACGCTTGCCTCGGCGACGCGCAGCGCGAGCCCTTCGACGAGCGCGGTTTTGCCGACGCCGGGCTCGCCGACCAGGATCGGATTGTTCTTGCGCCGACGCGCGAGCACGTCGACCATCTGCTGGATTTCGCGATCGCGGCCGAATACCGGATCGATCGCGCCGCGTCGAGCCTTGTCCGTCAGATCGATCGCGAAGCGGCAAAGGGCATCACCGTCCGTGGTTCGCCGGGGCGCGAGCATTGCTGCCGCGACGGGTGCGGCCGATTTCGGCGTCTGATTGGCTACGGGGACGAACGGAGGGTCATCCGCACCGGTTTCGACATCGTTCGCGTGCGAGCGCTCGCATGAACGATGCGCAAGACGCGGCAGGACGCGCTGGATCTGCGTGCTGCTGACGGACAGCAGAGGCCACGCGTTTTGCGCACGCAGTACGTGGGGCCGATCGACGATCGCCTGCAGCAGATCGCCAGACCGGATGGTCGCGTCGTCTGTCTCGGACGCTGCGCGCACCCATGCGTCCTGCAGCACGGTCGCCAGTTGCGGAGACAATGCCGGCTTGCCCCGAAGATTACGTGGAAGATGTTCGATCGATGCGAGCAGCGCATCCCAGACGATGTCGAGGTCGATACTGTAATGCCGCAAGATCGCCGGGATGTCTCCGTCGCCGGCCTCGATCAGTTTCAGCAGCCAGTGCTCGACGGTGATCTCATCCGCGAGACGCGTCAGGCATAAGCTCACGGCCGCTTCGAGCGCCTTCGCGCAGTGCGGATTGAGTCGGCGGAGCAGGTGAGTCGTGTCGCGCGGGGTCATGTCGATGTCCGAAGAGGGGAGGGGCGACGCGCAGTCGTTGGCCGGACTGGGTCTTGAGAACATGAAGGCCAGCCTGACCCGGCCAGGCTGGCAAAGGAACCGCGCGAGGAGCCGGCGGTTCGACCAACGATAGGGATCAGGACCGCTCGTTCCAGGTGTCCTTGTGGATAATGTTGCCGTCCTTGTACGACCAGGTGATCGTTTCGTAGCGAAGCTCCACGTTTTCGAGGTGGTTGTGCTTCTCGTAGGCCGGATTCTTGATGTCGTGCATGACCGGATTCACGGCGACGATCTTCACGTTGTCGAGCTTCGTGTTGAAGTATTCCTTCTCCTTGCCCGCGTCGTCGATCTTGTACCACTTGATCTCGACCGACTTGAGCGTCTGGCCGCTCGTCACGGCCTTGTACAGATACGGCGTCGACGCGTCGGTTTCCTTCGTCAGCGTGATGGGTTTGTGGACGCGCGTGCCTGTCAGCTTGCCGGTATTGCCGTCGGTCGGGATATGCACGCCGTGATCGAATGCGACGAGTTCGACGCTGCCTTCGCGTTCCTGAACCGTCACCGAACCCTTGATGTCGGCGCCGCCGTCGTCCTTGAGCCACATGTAGGCCGGAATTGCCATTGCCTTGCTCCTTTATATTTCACTGTACGCACTACTAAACTCGCCAGGAGCGAGCCCCTGAGCTTGAGAATCCCGAAGCGGATTGCTTCGGGGGCTGAACCTGGATCGCTACCTTCCCGTGTCGGGTACCAGGGTAATTTCCACGCGACGGTTTCTCGCGCGTCCGTCAGGCGTGTCATTGCTCGAGAGCGGGCGCGTCATGCCGTAGCCTTGAATCGCAAACCGGGTTGCGGAAATACCGGATGCGTCGACCAGCCAGTCGCGCACGGCTTGCGCGCGGGCGGCCGAAAGCTTCAGGTTGCTGTCCGGATTGCCCACGTTGTCGGTGTAGCCGGCGACGAGGATGCGTTTATCGGGGTGTGCTTGGATCATCTCCAGTGCGCCGACCATCGCACGGTTCGACCCGGGCTTCAGCAGCGCCTTGCCACTGTCGAACAGCGACATGCTGTCGAGCGAGACGACAGCAGGAGGAGGTGGCGGCGGCTCGTACGAGGCGATCGCGCTGTTCAGCACGGGCATCAAGTGCGCGCCCCGATACATGCCGAACGACAAGCGCAGCGGAATACCGGTGCGCGCGTAGCGATCGAGTTGATCGCGATCGGCCACGAGCGCCTGCAGTGCGTCCCGCTTTGCCGCGTCGTGCTTTGCCGGGATATTCGAATAGCGGGCGAGATCGGCGGCGATGCGATCCAGCAGCGCTTCGTTGTTCCTGGCCGCACCCCAGAATGCGACGGCAGCGGCGCAGGCGAGCACGGCGAGTGCGTGGCCCGTGGCGGCCCGGCGCGGAGACATCCAGTATCGTCGCGGCATCGCTTCGATCAGCGACTGCGGGAGCGGCCACGGCGTCGGCGAGGAGATGGCGTTGACACGCGCCACGTGCGTCCGCATTTCGACATCGCGTTCCCACAGGTTTCGGGGCGTACTCGCCGGTCCGCAGTCTATCCAGCCGGTGCCGAACAGCGCCCATGGTGCCGCCGGCTGTTGTCGGTCCGTCAGTGGGCCGACAATCACGCGTTGCGTCCAGCCGACGATTGAGGCCAGCGCGGCGGCGCGTGCCGCCGCGACGCAATCGCCGGCCGCGCGCTGGGCCTGGTTTTCCGCCGCGCGGACCACGGATTCGAAACGTTCGCCGACCGCCATGCGGGCGGCCGACGACAAGCCGTACCACTCTGGCGTCGAGGGGGCGACGGGGCCGGTGGTGAGCCGCTGGTAGACCGCGACATAGCCCGGTAGTCGCGTACCCAGCACGCGGGCGGCATCGGCGACGGCCTGTCGTACGGCACGCAGGTTCTGGGTCAGCGTGTCGATTTCCGCATGCAGCGCAGGCGCGACCGACAGCACGACGCCGTCCGGGGCCCGCCCGTCGCGCCACTGCCTGACCGCAACGGCCAGGCGCGGCAGATCCTGAGGGCGATCGACGCGCAGCCAGATGCCGCCGTCGCCCATGTGTGCGTGCCGGACTTCTCCGGCACGGTCGAACAGCGCGGGCAGACCATCGCCGGTCACCAGCACGAGCGGCATGCGTGTGCGCAGCTTCACCGGAATGTCGGCCGTCGCTTCGCCCAGCGCGGTCAGCACATGTGCGCCCCGGCGACGCGCGTGGGCAAGCTTGCGCGTACACCACAGCATCAGCCCGAAGGCGGCACTCCCGGCAATGGCCGAAAGTGCCCAGGCTGCGCCGGAGCCGAGCGGAAGTACCAGCCAGATCACCGCGAACGCCAACACGGTTGCGAACGCGATCATGAGCCGCGACGGATAGCCGAGGCCTTCGTGCGTGCAGTCAGGTGGCCGCTTCGATTCCGCGGACCGAACAGGCGGGGCGGATCTCACGGGCGAACGGCTTTTGCCGCCACGAGATGCGCGAGCTGCCCGTCGAGCGCGGCCGACCAGATACCCCATACGATCGCGGCCGCGGCACAGGTGAGCCCCGCGATCGCCCACGGGGACAGCCGGTAGAACCAGTCGGACACACGGCGTCCCGCGCGATCTGTGATGAACGGCTGATCCAGGGCGGGCCGCAACGTTTCCAGTCTGGCATTCAACGCCGCGATCAATGCAGTCCGCTTGGCTTCACCGTCGCGCGCGTACCGGCCGACGAATCCCAACCCAAGGATGGCGGAGTAGCATTCGAGCAAAGCGACGGGCGGGGCGGGCTCGCTCATCCGGATGTCCAGGCGCTCGAATACGCGCTCACCGGCTTCATGCAGGTTGAATTGTTCCACTTGCAGCGGTTCGCGCTCCCATGCGGATCGGAATTCCCCGGGAAGGTGCCGCAGCGCGACCTCGTCGAGCAGCCCGCATTGGGCAATCAGTGCGTCGTTGCGCACGTCGTCCGAAAAGCCTCGGTGCCGCAGCGCGCTCGCAAATTGCTCGACCAGCTGCTTGCACCGAGCACGCAACGCGACCGCGTCCTGAGTCTGTCCGCCGGAGGCCAGCGTCGTCGCGAGCAGTGCGGTGTCGCGCAGCAGATCGCGCATCCGGTCGCCGTGCGGGTTGCCGGCGCCCGTCGCGTTCGGCAGCAGGGCGGTGTCGCTTCGATTGGAGGTCAGGGCATTCATGAACGCAACACAGCGTAGAGTTCGAGCGACGCGTCCGGTATCGACGCGGGCAGATAGATTTGACAGGCTCGCGCGGCGAGCATCTTCGCGTGCACGGCACTGGACGCGTCCAGCGCGAAATAGTGATTGTCCAGACGCACCGGGATCGCGCCGGGCACGCGCTGGACGGCCTTGAGCGGGACGCCTAGCAAGGCCGAATTGATGATGTGTTCGACGTCGTCGGGGGCGCCGATCTTGCATAGCCGTGGAAACTGCTCGACCAGTTCGAATGCGGGCATTGGCGCGCTGACCGACAGATACCAATCGACGGAATCCGCGACGATCCGTTCGTCGAGGAACTGGCCGGTCCACGTGGTCGGCCCCTTGCGGATGAGGCCGATCGACACGACTCTTGACGGAATGATGGCGTCGAGCAGCGTGCGGATCAGCGATTCCAGTTTCGCGAATACCTCGTCGGCGTGCACATGGTCGTACACCGGAATGTCGGTGAGCTCCGCTTCGGTCGAGAACGTCATCAGCGCGCTCGTCAGTTGCGCGAGTGCCGTGTACAGATGCTCCGGAGGGCGGCTCGGATGCGTGGCGAACAGTCGCAACTGCGGCCATGCCGCGTGGATGCAATGAAGCAGCCAGAAGAGTTGCACGTCGGCCACGCCGTATTCCGCGACGTCGGTCAAGCGCTCGCTACGACGCGTACCGAGCGCGAGGGTCCTGGCGTGAAGGATGTCCGTCAGACGATTGATTCGCTCGACGTGCAGCGGATGGCTGGCGAGCGTCAGGCACGGCGGCACGAAGTGTCGATCGACCTGGAACTGGCCGCCGGCGCCGCGCGTCAGTCGCGCGATCGCACAGACCGTGTCGTCGGCGTGCGACTCGAAGTCGAACACGAGCCGTACTGCATGCCGTTCGACTGCGATTTCGGCTTCGGCGGTCCCGTTCAGGTCCGTGACCTTGACGAATTCACGGTAAGCGCGCCGCGGGCGGGCGAGTGACGTCTCGTCGAAACGGCAGTTGCTGCCATTTGCATCCGGCAACGCGAGCGCTGCGAACACGACGACGCTCTGCATGTCCGCTGGCACGCCTTGCGTCAGATCGCGCGCCGGCGGCAGCGTATCGGCGACGGTCGTATCGATCGGCGTGCCGTCCGGAAAACACAGCCGCAGGCCAGCGAGTTTCAGGCGCCCTGTCGACAGCGCTTCTTCGTCGACCTCGACGGCAAGCGTTCCCCATGGCTGTGCGACAGCCGTGCAGGCGTACTGACGTAGCGCAAATTCAGCCCATCTATCCTGTTGCTGAAAATGCTGTTGGGTCAGGATGAGGCCCTCGTGCCATAGCGGCTTCGCGATTCGCATGGTCTCTCGTGTGGTTTGTTTGTTCGTTATTCGGGTCAAGGGCGTAACCTATACACGACCTCTTTTTGAACGTGCAACCTATTTTTCGAATAACCATATTGTTCGGTTTACTAATTGAAAGGCGTGAAGTGTGAACGAATTTCACAATCGGTCGGGTGGTTATTTTTGGGATATATGGTTGCGTGGACGAATGTGAGAGGCGCCGAAAACGATGGCACGCGATCGATTGGAAACGCATGAGTCGCCGTGTAACAAGGAAGTGCGGCGGAATTGCCGGTCGATTTGAGTATCGTCATTCGGCTCGACCGAAATTTATCTCGAAAATATCGGGTGTCTTTTGAATTGCAAATTGTTTCAGAATGTTTGCGATTTTTTGCATTTGATCGTTGTGGTTTTTTGAACAACGCGCTTTGACTCACTCGGAATTTGCCGTGTATAAGTCCCATGCGATTTCGTCGCGCGAACGGAGACCATGCGATGAAATATCGATCGGGACACGGTGCACATTGCATCCACGCGCGACATATCGAAGAGACCATCGTGCCGAACACGCGGTGCGCCCGACCTATGCTTGACCATCACTAAATAAGGATTGCAAATGGATAGCTTCCAGAGAGAAATTCCGAAGAGTCGCGTCTCGATTACGCTGGATTTGCATACGGGCGGGGCCCAGAAGAAGGTCGAGCTGCCGTTGAAGCTGCTCGTCGCGGGCGATTTCAGCGCGGGCCGCGAACAGGCGCCGCTGGCGGAGCGCAAGAAGGTCAATATCGACAAGAACAACTTCGACGCGGTCCTGGCCGACCATGCACCGGATCTCAAGATCGCCGCGGAGAACACCCTGGCCGGCGACGGCTCCGAACTGCCGGTGAATCTCTCGTTCCGTTCGATGAAGGATTTCGAGCCCGAGCAGGTTGCTCGCCAGATTCCGGAACTGCAAGCGATGCTGGCGATGCGCAATCTGCTGCGCGACCTCAAGTCGAATCTGCTCGACAACGGCATGTTCCGGCGCGAGTTCGAGAAGATCCTGAAGGACAAGCGCCTGTCCGACAAGCTGCGCGGCGAACTGGGACAAATCGCGACGGCCACCCTGCAACAGGAAGGCCATGCGTGAGCGCGGCCGGCCCAAGACGGCCGTCACCGCCTCCCGCAACCACGCAGCCATACCAAACGTGACTGAGAGAAACATGAACCAGAATGAATCGCGCCAGGGCGCCACGGAAACCATCGCGCTCGACAACGACAGTGTCTATGCCGCGCTGTGCAACAAGATCAACCTGAAGCCGGTCGCCGAGGCGCGGCCGATGGAAGCGTTCCGCGACAACGATGCGTTGTCGGAAGCGTCGGCCGACGAACGGGTCGCGCGCGGCATGGACGCGCTGCTCAACCTGATCGCGAAGGAAAGCAAGCCGGTCGACCGACTCGACAAGTCGCTGCTCGATTTTTACATCGGGCAGCTTGATCGGCAGATCAGCCGCCAGCTCGACGCGGTCATGCATGCACCGGATTTCCAGGCGCTCGAAGGTCGCTGGCGGGGCCTGAAGATGCTCGTGTCGCGCACGGATTTCCGCAAGAACGCCCGCATCGAGGTGCTGGATGTATCGAAGGATGCGCTGCAGCGCGACTTCGAGGATTCGCCGGAACTGATTCAGAGCAGCCTGTATCGTCTCACGTACATCGAGGAATACGACACGCCGGGCGGCCAGCCGATCAGCGCGATGATCAGCGATTTCGAATTCGGGAACGCGCCGATGGATGTCGCGCTGCTGCGCAATATTTCGAAGGTCGCGGCTGCGGCGCACATGCCGTTCATCGGCTCGGTGGGCGCGGCATTCTTCGGCAAGAAGTCGATGGAAGAAGTGGCGTCGATCCAGGACATCGGCAACTACTTCGATCGTGCCGAGTACATCAAGTGGAAAAGCTTCCGCGACACCGACGATGCGCGTTACGTCGGCCTGACGATGCCGCGCGTGCTCGGCCGTTTGCCGTACGGCAAGGATACGACGCCGGTGCGTGCATTCAACTACGAAGAAGCGGTGAAGGGCCCGGACCACGACAAGTATCTGTGGGTCAACGCGTCGTTCGCGTTCGCGGCCAACATGGTACGCAGCTTCGTCAGCAACGGCTGGTGCGTGCAGATTCGCGGCCCTCAGGCGGGCGGCAAGGTGGAAGACCTGCCGGTTCACCTGTATGACCTCGGCACCGGCGTGCAGCCGAAGATTCCGACCGAAGTGCTGATCCCGGAAACGCGCGAATTCGAGTTCGCGAATCTCGGCTTCATTCCGCTGTCGTTCTACAAGAACCACGATTTCGCGTGCTTCTTCTCGGCCAGCTCGACGCAAAAGCCGGCACTATACGAGACGAAGGAGGCGACGGCCAACAGCCGCATCAATGCGCGCTTGCCGTACATCTTCCTGCTGTCGCGCATCGCGCACTACCTGAAGCTGATTCAGCGCGAGAACATCGGCACGACCAAGGACCGGCGTCTGCTCGAGCTCGAGCTGAACAACTGGATCAAGGGGCTCGTGACCGAGATGAAGGATCCGGGCGACGAGCTGCAGGCGTCGCACCCGCTGCGCGAGGCGAAGGTGACGGTCGAGGACATCGACGACAACCCGGGCTTCTTCCGCATCAAGCTCTTCATCATCCCGCACTTCCAGGTCGAGGGCATGGACATCGGCCTGTCGCTCGTGTCGCAGATGCCGAAGGCCAAGGGCTGATCCGCCGTTTCATGCATGACCCGCCGGGACGCTGATGGCTGCCCGGCGGCGCCGTGGTGTTCGTGCACCTGAGAGAAAATCCATGTCGATGATACTGCCGTCGCAGGCTTATGAATTGAAGCTGGCGCCTCATCCGGCGCCGACGTCCGTGCTGCGGTTCACGGGCCGGGACGCCGTGAGCGAGCTGTACCGCTACGACATCGAATTCACGAGCCCGATGGCCGGTATCCCGATGGATCAGGTGGTCGGCCGTCCCGCTAAATTCATCATCGCGCCGGTCGATCCGAACCTCGACTATCTGCGCAGGATGTTTGGCGAGAACGCAGGCCAATTCAGCACGATGTCGCCGGCTTATACGATTCACGGCGTCATCACGCAGTTCGACGAGTTCGGCAGTTCGGCCGATCAAACCCACTATCGCGTGCGGCTCGAGCCGAAGCTCGCCGACTTGAACCGGGGGGTGACGAGCCGGCTGTTCCAGAAGCAGTCGGTCGAGGAGATCGTGACCGACACGCTACGTCATTACGGCTACCGGGCCGGGGTCGACTTCCTGTTTAAGCTGCGCGGCGAATACAGGCGGCGCGAGTACATTACCCAGTATCACGAAACGACATTTGCGTTTATTCAGCGCCTTTGCGCGGAAGAAGGAATCTGGTTCCGCTGGGAGCAGAAGAAGGATCACGCTGTGATCGTGTTTGGCGATGATCTGGATGCCTACGCACGCAAGCAACGTACCGTGTCGCACCGGCGAGACTCGGGGCTCGAAAGTTCCGGTGCTGACGCGATCAAGACGCTCGAGAAGCGGACCCGCCGTGTACCTGAAGCTGTTCGTCTGCACGACTACAACCATCGGCAGGCCGGTGTGTCGCTGCTCATCGAGGAAAACGCCGCGCGCGACGACACGACGACGAGCGGCGTCGATTACCGCTGGGGCGAGCATTACGAGACGCCGGAAGAAGGTAAGGGTGTGGCCCGCCGACGTCACGAGGCGCATCTCGCCGCACAGATCACGTTCAAGGGAACGGGTAATCCGTTCTGTCTCGAAGCCGGTGAAGTCATGCGGATCGAGCCGAACCCGGCCGACGCGAAGCATGGAGTCTTCATCACGGCGGTTCAGTCGCAGGGCGGTCGCGATCAGTCGTATTGGATGACGTTCGAGGGGATTCCGTCCGATCGTGTGTGGCGCACGTCCATCGATGCGATCAAGCGACCGGCGATCGACGGCATTCTGCCCGCGCGCATTACCTCTCCCGGGGATTACAAGTACGCATATCTGACCGAACAGGGCTGGTATGTGATCAAGTTGCCGTTCGATCTCGATGAGTGGAGTCCGGGCGGCACGAGCCGGCCGGTGCGGTTCGCGAAGCCGTATAGCGGTGACGACTATGGGCATCATTTTCCGCTGATCGATGGGGCGGAGGTGGCCGTTGTTTTCACGCAAGGTCATCCGGATCGGCCTGTGATTATCGGGGCGATGCATGACAGTCTGCATCCGGATCTCGTCACCAGTCAGAACCATACCCGGAACCTGATCCGCACCGCAGCTCGGAACGAGATGCGGATGGAGGATAAGGAAGGTGTCGAGCATATTCATCTGACGACGCCGTTTCAGACCAGTGAGCTGAACCTGGGGCACATGGCCGACGGGGAGTGCAAGGAGCGCGGACAGGGCGCCGAGTTGCGCACCGACGGCCCGGCGGCGATTCGAGGATCGAAGGGCGTATTGATTAGCGCGGAAGGACAACTTGGCGCCGCAGGCCCGCAGCTCGCGATGCAGGACGCCGACGCGACGCTTGAGCAGGCCGAACAGATCCTGAGTGCACTCAACGACTCGGCGAACGCGGCAAAGGCGCTACAGGCCGACATCGATCAACAGCGCGTGTTGATCCAGCAAAAGCTCCAACGGCTTCAGAAGCCGGTCCTCGTCGCAACCGCTCCCGACGGCGTCGGGCTCGTCAGTGGGCAGCAGATGCAGCTTGCCGCCCGCAAGCAGATGTTTGTGACCGCCGGCGACGGGCTCGACATCGGCGTGATGAAGCGTATAGCAGTGGCGGCAGGTGAGGCGATCTCGCTTTTTGCAGCGAAGCTTGGGATTCGGATCTTCGCAGCGAAAGGCAAGGTCCAGGTGCAGGCGCAGTCCGACGGGATGGAGTTGATGTCGATGCAGGATATGACAGCGAGTTCATCGGATGGCGAAGTGATCATCACCGGTCGCAAAGGCGTCACGCTCGGCGATGGGGCAGGCGCCTACATCAAGCTCTCAGGCGGCAAGATCGTTCTCGGCAGTCCAGCCGGAGAAATCGAACTCAAGGGAAATCTGACCGTCGACGCCCCTGACGGCGGCAGTTTCAAGTTCCCGACATGGGCTGCGGCACCTGTCAAAGACATGAAGCACGCAACGAACTTCGGATTCTCTGAATAACGGACGACCATGGCAACTCGACCCAAACCGAAGAAGCCGCAATCACCCACGCCGGCTCCGGCCAAGCTGAAACCGCTGCCGTTCGTCTTTCCGTTCCTTCGAAAGGGGCAGGGCAAGTCCGACGCTTCCGCGCAATTTACCGATGAGCACGAGATCTACCGCCTGCTGTCCGAACGCGAGCCATCAGGCGCGTATCTCGTGAGCCGCAAGGGCATGTGGCATGGTGGCATCCACATCACGGAGGCAGGCGCCGGGCAATCGCTGGATCTCGACGCGGGGCTGCGCTGCATTGCCGACGGCACACTGATTGCATTTCGCGCCAACAAGACCTATCCGGTCAGCGAACTCGGCGAGGTCGGTAGCGAGACGCTGGTTCAGGCGCCGTACAGCACGGGCTTTGCGCTGGTGCGGCATACGATGGAGTTTCCGCGTGATACGAAGCTGACGTTTTACAGCCTGTATATGCACCTGATGTCGTGGGAGGACTACGCAAATTTTCCGAAGCGGAACAAGCCGTCGTACTGGCCACGGCAATGGCAGGTCACGCAATACGCGCAGGACAAGCCTTTGCCGGGTCGTAACGGGCAGGTTCCCGATGAGTCGCAACGGGGGCTGCGGGTTCGAAAAAGCTATCCGCGCGGCGAAATCATTGGTCTTCTTCCGCAGGGGGCGAGTGTCAGCATCGGCAAGCGGGAAAAGAATTGGGGGCAAGTGACGGATTTGCACGGTGCATCGCTGTTCGCCGCCGAAGCTGGCGGCTATGCCGAGTCGGCCCATGCCATTGGCGGCTGGGTTTTTATCGGCCAGGAGAATGGTGGACCGACCGTCGAAGAGACGATCCAGGATTCGATGTTCGACCGGGTGATTACCACGACAGAACAGACGAGTCGGACGGGCAATTCGCAAGGAGCCGAAGGTGGGATCCCGATCAAGGCTGGTGACCTGATCGGCCACCTCGGTCGCTACGATTCGCTGAACGAACGCACGTCCGGAACCCGGATGGTGCACATCGAAGTGTTCTGCGATGACGGCATTCAGGTGTTCCTCGAGCAGGGACGCGCGTGGGTCAACCAGCACGGTCCGCAAAAGGAGAACTGGACGGCGCTGGGCCTGCCGTCGGAGCCGACAATCCTGCGGATTGCACCCGGCACGGTGCTTTACCAACGCACTCAGGGTGACAAGTTCGTCCCCGGCGCTGACCCGCAGTCGCGAAAGACGGATGCTGTTCAGGTGTATTCGCTTGCAGAGCTGGCACGTGATCCGAATCGGCGAGTCCCCGAGAAGCATCCGAATCCCAATCCCGGTTACCCGGTGAACTGGTGGCACGTCGAGGGGGTGAATGCCCTAGGCCAGCCGATCGACGGCTGGGTGTGCGACTTTAACTTCCCCGGCGGGCGCGTGACGCGAGAATTCGCACAGCAATGGATCGACTTTGAGTGCCTGAAGGATACCCACGATCCGGCGCATACGATCTTTGCGACGACCCGGAAGTGGGCGGATTATGCGAGCGGCGCCAATGTCGCCGACCTTGCTTCGCGTTCGAACATCAGTCCACTGATGCTTAAAGTGTATGACGCCCTGTTCAAGAAAGGCGACGGCCAGCAAGCGGCTGATGAACTATGCACGCTGTCGCAGACCGAGCGTGGTGGATATCCGTGGCTGATGCAGGCGGCGTCCCGGCTGATCGTCAAGCACGAAAGCGAATGGGCGAATCCGGCGAAGTGGAAGCAGTTGATCGTCGAGGTGGAGAAGCAGACGGGACCGAAGTCGCAGCACGCCGAAGAGCAGATGCGGATCGAGAAGCTCGCTTGGTGGGACGAGGTGAAGGCAGCTGTACCAAGCTTCCCCGGGCCGGAGGTTTTTCATGTCAATCCAATTGGCTTAATTGGAAATTTTTCTATCGGCCTGGGAATTATCACACTTGAGATGCTTGCGGCAGTTGATCCAAGTGGCAATCAAAACTACCATCGACAGATCCTTCCGGCACTCAACAAATACGCGAAAGGCTATCAGGTCACCACGCCAAAAAGGATCGCGCATTTTCTCTCGCAGATCGCCGTCGAGAGTGGTTTTAAGAATGTCGAAGAAGGACTTTCATATTCTTCAAAGCGAATGAAGCAGGTTTACGGATGCAATCCTGCGCCAAAAGGCAAAAAAAAGTATAGCGAAGTATCGGGTGATATTGTTTGCAATTTTGGACGGATGCGAGATAAATTGTGGACGGAAGCAAGCAAGTATGAGCATAATCCAAAAAATCTCGCAAGCTACGTTTATGCCGATCGATATAAAAATGGAAATGAAGAATCTGGTGATGGATATAAATATCGCGGCAGAGGACTTATACAAACAACATTTAAAAGCAACTATATGGTGCTTACGGATGAGCATAATCGACGCTTCCCGGATGATCAGCGTGACTTCGTAGAGAATCCAGATCTAGTTCTTAGTGATTTGGAGTATGGGATCGAATCGGCATTTGTTTACTGGGCTGTTACTAGAAATGTCAACGGAATTGCAGATTCTGGAAATGTTCTTGCGGTTTCGAAGGTGGTAAACGGTGGAAAAAATGGGTATTCAGAGCGCCTTACTGCCTACAACAACGTGGCGCCAATTCTTGGGCTACAAAAGGAGGTGGCGTAAGATGTTTCTTTCTAGGCTGTTGGTGACGAGCGCAATGTCGCTCCTCCTCTCGCTCAGTGCATATGGGGCTAAAATTGTCTCGAATTGCCCGGAAATAAATATAAATAACAACGTTTTTGATGCGTCAGTGCTGGAATATAATTCGAGGGTTTCCGTCGAAAGCGGTACATTTGAATATCCGATTGTCCTTTATTTTTATCGACCAACAAAAAATGGATGTAAAAAAACTGAATTTGCACGATATTCTGTTGAGGGAGGGGCGCCGAATGTCGAGTCGATATTTTTTATGCGGCTTCACGGTCGCATCAATGTGTTCTCCATTGTTGCGTGGGATGTAAACAGTCGCGGCGATGGCACTTATGGACGACTCTATCAGGTGTACGCCTATTTTTTTGATAAAGATGGCATGCTGGTTGAAAATAAGCATATTTCTGAAGATGACTCAATGACCGGGATTGATGGATACTCCCAGGGCGCAGAGTCAAAATTTCGATACAGAACGGCTTCTGACGTTAAGAAATACTGGCGCAGCCGACGGGAATAGATTCGTAGGATGCGGTAGGACTTCAAATGATTCGTAGATCGCTATTTTTGTTCTTGGCCGTACTGTCTGCCTACGTTCAGGCCCAGGTAAGTGTGTCCGATGAATCAAATGCTTTACAGTATACCAATCGCGAGCACAATGCCTACCGAACGATTCACTTTAAGCGGCAAGATGGCACGATTTTTACCCCTTTCGATGAGGGATTGAGATTTTACGAGCCCGACACGAATAGTCTGTCTCCGGACAAACAGTACTCGATCGTGAATTTTTCTGCTGAAGGAGACCTTGCTGATTCCAGCGGTGTGCCCGTGCATTCCGAATATCTGTGTGCCTTCGTACGTATGAAGGATGGTTGCGTTGTGCATGTGGCACAAGACGCGGTCTGTGGTGGAGAGTGGCGCGCGCCTCACCAGTGGTCCGTCAACATTGAGCCGATCTTCGATAATCCGCCTAATGCAGCCGACATCTATGCCGCTTATTCATCGAAACACAAAAATGGATACCAAAGTTCACAGCCGCCAATCTTAGCATATTTGGCAGAAGGTACCTCGTTTGACAATCTGCTTGCATGCGATCCACCAAGTACAGGTAACAGAAGTGCTTACTCGAAACTACTTGCCCAATTGCAGAGGGATGGAGATGCCGAAAATGCCGACAAGCTCAAGAAGACTTTGACTAGTGGCCGGAATGGCGCATCTATCCACGTAGCACCAGTTGAGTCGGGTGCCTGGGGCGGACATGCAGTGATTTCAAGGAGGGCATATCTATACGCAATGCCTGAGAAATCATCCGTTACTAGAGCCTATCTTGTGCAAGGTGATTCAGTATTGGTGAATGAATCTAGCTTGTCGAAGGGATTTGTGGTGTCAAGGTATCGTCAGAGGAACGGGAATGTTATCGAACGATGGATTCGTTGTGAAGATGTGAATGCGTGTTTCTCGGGTAATTGACTCATCGAGTCTTAATTCCATAGTCAATATTTGATTGAGGTGTGCGATGCTCGGTTGCGTTAATGGGCCGGTAAGCGAGCTTGCTGCAATTATGGGCAATGACACGGATAGCCGTGGCAGGCGCGTCGACAATTTCAAGGAAATAAACGGCCGCGGGGATTTAAATTGAGTTATCGATCGCTACATGTGTCAGCTGGTCTCATCGGTGTAATTATTGGATGTCAAGTGGTTAATGCTGATGAAATTACATTGTGTCAACCACACGAGGAAGTCTATTTCAGCTGTCCGATTGATGGGAAAGTGGTCTCGTTGTGCGCGTCGGGAAATATTTCGCCAGACAATGGATATGTACATTACAGATATGGGGTGCCGGGGCATGTCGAGCTTCAGTTTCCGGAAAAACCAAACCCTCCGGTGAATCTCTTCGTAATTAGCGATATTTATGTGGGAAATTTGAATTTTACACACGTAAAGTTCATGGTCGGAGCATATGACTACGTAATTTATCAAGGTTCGACAAGTGGAGTGTATGTAAAAAGACATGGGAGCCTTATATCAAATCATATGTGCGCACCGGGAATTTATCAGAAGCTAAATCAACGAATATTTCGCGGGTTAAGAACGAATTCACCTGTCAATGGTGTAGATGACTGACCGCACGCTTTTCCCTTCTTCGTGTCGGGTTTGAAAACACTCTGAAATCGATGAAAAATCTCGTATATGAAGGTGACGCAACGAGCCACGGCGGCAGGATTCTGACCGGCTCGGATCGCATCAAGGTAAAGGGGCGCCGAGCCGCACGCGTCGGCGACAAGATCTCATGTCCGATCCACGGCGATAACGAAATCGTCGAAGGTAGCGGCAGGATGAGAGATGGCGCGACGCCGCTATCGCGCGATGGCGATCACACGCGGTGTGGCGCGGAACTCATTGCGTCGGCCGGCGGAGCGCGGGTTCGCTAAGCGATGCCTGTCGATTTCAATCGCGTGCCGCCGCGGGTGGCGGTGCCGCCTTCACCTCAGGTCTCGATGATCGTCTGGGCCGTCCTGCTGGTGCTAGTCGTGGCTGCGGGCGCGGGTCTGGCGATCATGCTCTGGCCAGCAGGCCGTCCGACCAACACGCTGTGGTTCTGGTTCTGCGTCGTGGGCTACCCCTTTCTGGTTTGGGCTTTCGGGTTGTTCGCATGGTTCGGATACGGGTACGCCCGCCGTAACCAGGCGCTTGCGACGAACCGGGTCAGCGACGAAGCTGAGCAGGCCTGCCACGCGTTGGCGGCCAGACCGCTGGCGATACTCGGACATGCCTGGTGTTTCGCCGCGAACGATTCGGAGAACGCGCTCGAGGGCATCTGGAACGGCAGCACACTGTCGACACGACGGCCAAGTGGCGCAATCGCGGATAGCGACGTCCATGCACGTTGGCTCGACATCCCCGATCTGCCTTTTCACCCGGGGAACGAACTTGTCGAACATGCGCGCCATCATGCGATAGGTATGTGGTTGCTCGAACGTTTGATCGACGATCTCCTGCCGCAGCTCAGCGCGCTTCCACCACGGACGCAGCTTCAGGTCGAGCTACAGCACCGGTCCAGAGTGAAGTCCGAGATCATCGAGACTCGGATACGTGAGTTGATCGCTGGACGCGTCCCTATCTTGAAGATCGACCTGAAGCCTGGAGAGCACACGTCCTCCCTCTTTCGAACGGACGCGTGGCTCGACATGCGAGACGCCAATACGGCTCACCTGCTCATCGCCGTTGAGCTTCGCGATGCCATCAGTACCGTCCTGTCGGGTGGCGTTGCAGAGGCGGGCGTGGCCCTGCTGGTGGGGGGCTCGCGACTTGCGTCGACGGCAAATTCCGTCGGACTACGGTTGCATCGTCCTGCCAAGGACTCGCTCGATGCAGTCACCCGAACGGTCGAGCTGGCGACCCGTTGGGGGCAGGCCTCCCGCGATCGTCTACGCACGGTATGGACACACGGTCTGACGGACCACAGCGTCGGCGCGGTTCGGCAAGCCGCACCATTTCCCGACCAGACGCATTGGAACGTACTCGAGAAATCAGTGGGCGATTGTTCAGGTGCGGGACCGTGGCTGGCGGTTGCCCTTGCCGCCGAAAGTGCCCGGATAACGGGCGATTTGCAAATGGTGCTGTGTGGCGAAGGAAAGGACCTGATTGCCCTCGTGTGCAGAAAACAGACATGAACAACAAGAACGACACCAAGACTCTACCTGCGGGCCTCTTTATTGGCATCGCGGCTGCCATCGTCCTCCTTGCACTCGGTATCGCAGTATGGGTGGAAGGGCCTCGGCATGGCTGGTCCCTTGAGATACGAATCATCATCGAGCTTATTCTGTTCTCGGTCTTGCTGGTGGTGATCCTGCTGGTCAAGTACTTGGAGGGAGTACTGCTTTGGATCGCATCGTTGAAAGCTTCCCGCTGGTTCGCCCGATACGACGCGGGTCAGCGTGCAGTGTCGGTTGAACTCAACGATCAAGGTCGACCGCCAGGACAGGCCGACCGGGCTGCTGCGCTACGCAATGCGCTGCGTGACCGCCACGGATCGCGCTGGCGCTATCGCACACGGTGGGTGCTGATTGCCGGTGATGAACCGCTCGTGCAGCGTCTCGCGCCGGGCCTGATCGAGACCGGCTACGCGATTTCCGGCGATACCGTCCTGTTGTGCGCAGAGCAGACGAGCAGTACGCTCGATACCGCATGGCTCGATCAGATCCGCCGACTGCGCCGCCGCCGTCCGGTCGATGCGGTCGTCGCAGTCACATGTAACCGCAATTCCGTCGATGCCCCGTTTGACACCGACAATCTTTCGCAACGGCTCACGCGCCATGCGCGTGCACTACGTTGGGCCGCGCCGGCCTATCTGCTCAATGTGACGGATTTCGGCAGCGAGGCGTCGAGTTCCGACGAGGCAATCGGTTTCACCTGGTCGAACGCGCGCGTCAACTCGGACGCGTTCGACGCGTCGCTCCAAGAGCTCGCCAACAACCTGGCGGATACCGGTGTCGTGCGCCTCACGAAGGATGGAGGCGATCGCTACCCAGCTGAACTGTCGCAGCACATTTCGAATCTCGGAAGTGCGCTGTCTGGTCTGGTGCTACAGACCTCCCAATCACGCATCTGGCGGCATGCAGTCCACGGCCTTCTGTTCGCATCGCTATTCAACGAGCGGGAACTGGCACTGTCGCAGGCACCGGCCAGCGCAAACGATGACGACCCGCCACACCGCACGATATGGCAAACCGTCGCTGAACACAGTCGCAAGGTCCACGGCCGCCGCGTGGGCTTCTCGTTGTCGACCGCGGCCGCGTGGCTAACAACCGGCCTGCTCGGCTGCTGGATCGCCGGCACGATGCTGTCTGGATTCGTCAACCTTGCAACGATCCAGAGCACCGCGGACACGATCGCTAATCTCTCCACGATTCAGGACCGCACGCGGGCGTTGCAATCCCTGAACACCTTGGGCCAACAGATCGACACGCTCGAAGTCCATCAGCGCGAAGGCGCACCCTGGTCATCGCGATTCGGCCTGAATCGCGACAGCGCGCTTCTCGACGCGTTGTGGCCGAGCTACGCCGGCGCGGCGAACCGCACCCTCATCGCCCCGATCCGCCAGACGCTCGAAGCGCGCCTGCAACAGCTCGCATCCCTGTCCGACGCTCAGATTGCTGACGGCGGCGACGCACAGACCCAGGCCGCCTATGACACGCTCAAGGCCTACCTGATGCTCGCGAAGCCGGAGCGCGCCGTCGCTGCCTTTCTGATGCCGCAGCTTACCGCGACGGCCGTGCCCGCGCGCCCGTCCAATTCGCCTCTATCTGCGGGCGCTTGGGAGGACCTGCGTCTGCACGCTATCGCGTTCTTCGCCAATCATCTCGGCCGCGCCCCCGCATCAAACGCTTCGGCGTTCGCAAGCACACTGAACGCCAACCTGATTGCGTCAGCCCGCCAAACAGTGATTGGTGTGCGGGGCATCCAGAATTCGACGGACGCGCTCTACCAGCAGATCATCGACGAAGCGACGCCGAAATATCCGCCGGTTTCTCTCGCGACGCTGCTCGGCGACACGACCAGCCGAGGCCTGTTCAATACGACCGCGACCATCCCCGGTGTTTTCACGCGTGCGGCATGGGACGAGCGCATCTCGAAGGCGATCGACGACGCAAGCGCCAAGCGCGACGTGTCTGGCGACTGGGTGTTGCGGCCCGAAGGACACGCCGTTGGCGCATCCGACAACAAGGACAGCAACCACTCTCCACCGACATTGAAAGCCGAATTGCGCCAACGCTACTTCGACGACTACGCGCGCGCATGGGCAGTGTTCCTCAACAGCTTGCGCTGGCAATCCGCGCCAACGCTGTCAGCCACGGCCGACCAATTGACGCTGCTGGGCGACTCGCAACGTTCGCCGCTCGTCGCGCTGATGAACGCGATCGTCTACCAGGCGGGCGCGGGTGCGAGCGCCCAGTCGCTCTCCGAGAGCCTGATCAACAAGGCGCAACAACTGGTCGGCGCTGACGAAAAGGATCCGTCGAAGCAGGCTCAACCGCCGCTCGCGCCGCTTGCCTCAGCCTTCGGCCCGATCCTGCGCCTGACCGGCAGCGACCTCGTGTCCGGCGCGTCGGCCAACGGCAAGGCCGCCACGCAACTGGCCGCGACCGGTGATCTCAGTCTCGCACGCTACCTCGAGCGGGTCACGGCGATGCGTCTGAAGGCATCGCAGATCGTCTCCGGCGCCGATCCGGATGCGATCGCGCGGCTGGCCGCTCAATCGGTCCTGCAGGGCAAGACGTCCGATATCTCGGATAGCCGCGACTACGCGAGCCGTGTGGCTGCAAGCCTGGGCGAGCAGTGGGCCGGCTTCGGCGCGCTGTTTCGGGCACCGTTCGATCAGGCATGGCAAGTCGTCGTGCAGCCGGCCGCGTCGAGCCTGAACGAAATCTGGCGGACGGCGATCCTGGCCGACTGGAACAAGTCGTTCGGCGGCCGATATCCATTCTCGGACGCCGACAACGACGCGTCGCTGCCCGAGATGGCGCGCTTCATGCGACCCGACAACGGCGTGATCGCACAGTTCGTCGCCACGCAGCTCGCCGGCGTGATCGAGCGGCGGGGCGATCGGTGGGTCGTCGCGCAAGGTGCCGATCAGGGCGCGCTCACGATCGATCCCGCCTTCCTGAGCGGCCTGAACAAGCTCACGCGGATTTCGACCGTGTTGTTCCCGTCCGGAGACGCGCGCGTACGGTACGAACTGCAGGCCATACCGACGCCAGGCGTCACCGGCATGAACTTCGTGCTGTCCGGGCGCGAACTGCGCTACTTCAACCAGAAGCAGGAATGGGTGCCGTTCGAGTGGCCGGGCCAGTCGCTCGAGAACCTGTCGCATATCGAATGGCAGACCGAGCAGGGTGGATTGCGCACGGCGCTCGACTCGCAGGGGCGCTTCGGCCTGATCCGGTTGCTGGAGCGTGCGAAGGTCGCACAGCAGGACAACGCGCGTTACTTGCTGACCTGGATGCCGGACGCGAGCCGGGGCATTCCGCTGAAGGTGCAATTGCGCGCCGAAGCGGGCGCCGGGCCGCTCGACGTACTCCAGTTGCGCAACTTCGCGCTGCCGGCACGGATTTTCGTGACCGGAGCGGCGGGTACCGGGCCAAAGATGTCGACAGCCAGTCCGCCGCCGTTGCCGGCTGCGGCAATCGCCGCGGCAAAGCATGCTGCCGTACCGTTGCCGCCGGGACTTCCGGGGGCGATGTCGTTGCAGGATGAGCCGATGCCGGCGACGCCGGCGCCTCGTCGAACTGCCGCGGCGGAATCGGCGCGAGCGAACGCGCAACCGGCTACGTCCGGCATGAAGTCGCCCACGGCCGATCCGGGGATGACGGTGTCGTCTCTGGCGACAACGTCGATGTCCGCCGACGCTTCCTCCAAACCATTCGGACACGCCCTCCAGTTGTTGGGCGACGCATTTGCGTTTTGAGACCTGCGATGACGCTAGCCAATTTCGTAAAGACACTCGTTGGCGGTCCACGCCTCGATTCGCTGCATGAAGCGCGCCGGAATACCTGGGCGGCATGGCTTGCCCCGATACCGGGGGAGCACGCGCATGGCCGCGATCCCGGTTACGAGGATGCATTCTTCGAACTGAAGGACGAAGCGACCAAGCTGTCCGGAATCGACGACGGCCTGATTACCCGAGCATGCGAACAGCTTCTCAAGGAAACCGGAAAGGATCTGCGTCTGGTCGGTTACTACGCATTTGCGCGGCTGCGTCAGGATGGTCCCACCGGGTTCGCCGACGGACTCGAGCTGGCCGCGTCGCTGGTCGACCGGTTCGGCGAGACCTTGCTGCCCGCGCGCGCCGAGGCAAAGCGGGCGGCGCTGGAAATGCTGTCGACCGCGCGAATGATCGAAACGCTGGACAGCCGCAGTGACTTCGGCCCCGCGGATCGCGAGCGCGCGATTGCAGCGCTCGATGTACTCGTCACCCGCACCGGTACGTGGTCCGACGCCGCCCGTCCGAACCTGCATCCGCTGGTTGCCCGCTTCGGGAACAAGGACGAACCGGTTCGCAACGTGAGCCCGGACATGGCGATGCCGCAGATGTCCGCCTCAGCAAGCGTATCGAGCGGATCGATCGCATCGGCGCGCGACCTGCTCGATCATGCCCGCGCGATGTCGGCATGGCTGCGCGATCAGGAAAACGGCTATTTGCCGTCGGTGCGTATCGCGCGCAGCGTGCGGTGGGACACCTTGCACGACGTGCCGCCGTCGGATGCCGCGTCGCACACGCGTCTGGCGCCGCCGCGCGCCGAATTGCGCCAGCAACTGAAGCGGCTCGTGCTGCAGAAGCAGTGGCACGAACTGCTCGAGCGCGTCGAAGGGGCGTTCATGGAAGGCGTGAATCACCTGTGGTTCGACCTGCAGTACTTCCAGCATGTCGCGCTCGATCACGTCGGCGCGCCCTACCACGCATGGAGCGACGTGCTGCGCGCGGACTTTGCGTTGTTCCTGGAACGATTGCCGGGCATCGAGCGGCTTTCGTTCAGCGACGGCACGCCATTCTCCGACGACACGACGCTCGAGTGGATCGCCCGCCACGCGGTGGTGCGCGACCTCGAAGCGGGCGAGGCCGTTGCGCTGTTGCCGGTGTCCGCGGATAGCGAAGGCGATGCGGGCGACTGGCCGGAGATCGAGGCGCAGGCTCGCGAGCAGGTCGTGCGCGACGGCGTCGAGGCCGCGTTCGCATGGCTCGATGCGCTGCCCGGCATGAAGACCGAGCGTCACCGTTTCCTGCAGCGGCTCGTGATGGCGCGCGTGGCCGATCATGCCGGTAGACCGGATACGGCCCTTGCATTGCTGGTCGAACTGGACACGTCGTCACGCTCGCTGCCGGTGATGCGCTGGGAGCCTGCGCTGGCGTTCGAGGTCAAGCAGCAACTCGTGCGCGTGTTGAAAGCGACGAGCAACCGCAAGGACGCCGACAAACCGACGCTCGCGCGCCGCATCGGCGAACTGCAGGCGGAACTTACCGTGCTCGACCCGGCTCGAGCGCTGACTCTTTCGTAACGAGAATTCATGGCAAACGACGATCCCATCCTGCGCTACTACGAAGCGGAAATGCGCTATTTGCGCGAGGCCGGCAAGGAATTCGCGAAGGCGCATCCTGATCGCGCGCGGCTGCTCAACCTCGACCGTGTCGGCGATCGCGATCCGTACGTCGAGCGGCTGTTCGAGGGTTTCGCATTCCTGACCGGGCGCCTTCGGCAGAAGCTCGACGACGAGTTGCCGGAGCTGACGGAAGGGCTGGTCAGCCTGCTATGGCCGCACTACTTGCGCATGATCCCGTCGTTGTCGGTCGTGGAACTCATTCCGCTGTCGGAAAAGCTTCAGAAGACCGAAGTCGTGCCAGCGGGCGCATCGATACGCTCAGCGCCGATCGCCGTACCGCCGCCCGCTGGCGCGGAAGGTTTGTCGCCGAAGGCCGTGCAATGCATTTACAGGACCACGCAAGCGGTCACGCTGCAACCGGTCACGATAACGCATGCCGCGCCGACCGTGCGGCACGACGGCCGCTCGGTCATCCGGCTCGGTTTCTCGCTGGGCGGGTCGGCACGCCGGATGGAAACGGATCTGTCCCGGCTGCGCCTGTACCTGAATGCGGATCTGCCGACGGCGTTCGCGATGCACCTTGCGCTCACGCGCCAGGTCGACACGATTCAGTTGCGCATTCCGGAGATTCGCGATGGCGAGGCGATGCCGCTCGCCGGCGTCACGATCAAGCCGGCCGGCTTCTCGGCCGAGGAGCGACTGTGGCCGAAGGCCGACGCGGCTTTCTCCGGCTATCAGTTGCTGCTCGAATACTTCACGTTCCGCGAGAAATTCCTGTTTGTGGATCTTTGCGGACTGGATGTCACGAAGCTGCCCGACCGTACCACCCGGTTCGAGCTGGAGATCGTGCTGACGCAGGCCTATCCGTCGGACCAGCGCTTCAGCGCGGAAAACGTGCGGTTATTCTGCTCGCCGGTGATCAACCTGTTCGAGCTGGATGCCGAGCCGATCGAAATCGACCATCACGAAACCGAATATCGCGTGGTGCCGGCGGGCCATCAAGGCGAACATGTCGAAACGTATTCCGTCGATGCGATCGAGGCATTCGACCACGAAACGGCCGAGCGGTATGAATACGTGCCGTTTGCGACGTTTCGTCATCGTGGCGGCATGCTGCGCCACGAGGCGCCGGAGCGGTATTTCCATTCGCGTGTGCGCTCGGGCGTGGCGGGGTTGCACGAAACGTGGGTGGTGCTCGGTGGTCATGCATGGGAAACCATGGAGGCGCTGCCCGAGGAAAGCCTGTCATTGCGCGTGACGGGCACGAACGGGCTGCTGCCGCGCAAGGGGCTGCGGGAAGCCAGTCTCGACGAACTCGCGACCAGTTCGCAGAACGTCACCGGGGTGCGCAATCTCGTCTCGCCGACGCTGCCGCTGTATCCGCCGACGGAAGACCGGTTCCAGTGGCGTGTGCTGTCGCACCTGGCGCCGAACTTCCTGTCGATGATGAACGCGGAAGTGCTGCGCGGGGCGCTCGCGCTCTACGACTGGACGGATGACGAGCTGAACCGTCGACGGCTCGCGGGCATCCTGTGGGTGTCACAGGCACTGATCGAGGAGGTGTCGGGCGGCTCGGTCGAGCGCGGCGTGCTGATCGAGGTCACGCTCGACAGCCATGCGTTCGCCGGGGACGGTGACGTGATGCTGTTCGGCGAACTGCTGCATCGGTTCTTCGCGCTGTACGCGGACATCAACCTGTTCACGAAGCTCGCGATCGTCAGCCTGCCGTCTCAGGCACGCATCGAATGGCCGCGGAGCAAGGCCGAGCGGGCTCCGCTATGAAGCTGCACGACATGCCGAATCTTGACCCGCTTGTCGCGTCGCTGCTGGCGCGTGCACCGCGAATGAACTTCATGCAGCTGTGCCGGTTGCTCGAGGTGCGCTTTCCCGATCAGCCCGGGTTCGGTACACGCGACGCGCTCGAGCATGAACCGGTTCGCTTCCGGCCGCGACCGCGGATGGGTTTTCCGGCGAGCGAAGTTGCATCAGTCGAATTTGACGATGGACCGGACACGTTCGGGCCTGGCTTACCGCCGACCGTGCGCACGACCTTCATGGGGCTGTACGGCGTCGATGCGGCGATGCCGTCGCACATGGTCGACGAGATCGTGCTGCGCGAGGAAGGGCACGAGGCGGTCGAGGCGTTTCTCGACCAGTTCAATCATCGGTATGTCACGTTGCTGTATCGCGCCTGGCGAAAGTATCGCTATCCCGAGCACTTCAGGCCTGGCGGCATCGATGCGCATTCGCGCAACCTGTTGTGTCTGGCCGGGTTCGGCTGGGGTGACAAGCCGAAGCGCGCCGGCCTGCCCGATTCGCGGATGCTGGCGTTGCTGGGGCTCCTGATTCAGCGCACTCGCACGCCGGAGGGGCTGGCGGGCGTCGTTGCGCTGGCTATTCCGCGAGTCGAGGTTCGGGTCGACGAGTTCTGGCCGGTCGTGACGTCGACGGGGCGGCCGCGGCCGCTCACCGGTGCCGGGTCTGCGGTCGGGAAGTCGGGGACCAGTCAACGTAACGGGTTGGGCGGAGGCTACGTATTGGGAAAGCGGATGGCGTATCGAAGCCGGGCGGTACGGGTGACGTTGCGGCCGGCCGACGCTCGGCAGGCGCAGGACCTATTGCCGGGTGCAGGGCTGCATCGCGATTTGATGGCCTTTGTGCAGTTATATGTCGGTGTCAAGGCGGACGTACACCTGCGTATGGAGGTGTCGTCGCGATACACGCCGGAACCGGCGATCGGTCAGGGAAATACCGGGCCGGTGCCTCGGCTCGGCTGGACGACCGTGCTGCCCGCTGACGAGGAACGTATCGTCAATATTGCGCTCGGTGTTTACGAGGCTTTTCCCACACCGGATCCGAATCCACACCTTTCCGCATCGCATGCTTGACCAGGAACGACGCATGGCCTTCAGATTTCTCGGTTCAGTTGCTGCATTCATTTTTCTGCTATTGCGTCCGGCCGACAACAGCTGACACCAATACGCGCATGACCTACACCATGCATTGCCGAGGCAAACCAATGTCCATTCGTTTCGCTGTTTCAACCGTCTTGTCCGTTCTGCTGCTGTCCGCATGCGGCGCCTGGCAGTCCGTCTCGGACGCCTCGTCGAGCGCGTATCACGCGGTGTTCTTCAAGCAGGTCAAGGTGCTCAACGTCGATCTGTCCGCTCGGGAGGCTTTGAACCCTGATGACGCTGGCCGCGCAACGTCGGTCGCGGTGCGCGTGTATCAGTTGAAGGATCGCAAGATGTTCGATGGTGCGTCCTACGAGGATCTGCTGAAGAATGACCGGACGGTGCTTGCGCAGGACCTGCAGGCCAACCTTGCCGCGGTGTTGAATCCGGGGGCGTCGGCAAGCCTTACGCAGCCGATGCAGGCCGATACGAAATACGTTGCGGTCGTGGCGTTCTATCGCAACCCGGGCAATGGCGACGGCTGGAAGTACGTGATCGAAAAGAAGAAGCTCGACGCGGACAAGCCGTTGAAACTCGAGCTTGTCGATCAGCTTCTGTTGGCCAGCGGCGCGATTCGCAACACATCGAGGTAGTGCCTGACTGGCCCGGTGTCTTGACGATCCTTGAAATGCAAAGGACATGACCTGACCCGCGCACTCGATGAACCGAATCGCGAGAGCCGACGAACCCGTGCCCGGAACGCATTGCATCGAGTGCTCGAGGGCGATGTCATGCGCGGGCTCGGTCCTTCTGATGCCCCCGCATCCGGCTCTGCACCGCATACGCCACCGACCCGATCACGATCCCCCAGAACGCCGACCCGAGCCCGAGCCACGTCATCCCCGACGCGGTCGCGAGGAACGTGATCACCGACGCGTCGCGATGGTTCTCATCCTCGAAAATCCCGTGCACGTTCGCGCCGATCGCACCGATCAGTGCGAGCCCCGCCAGAATCGTGACGAACGCCTTCGGCAGCGAGAAGAACAGCGTGACGATCGTGCCCGCGAAGAGCCCGCCGGTCAGGTAGAACGCGCCGTTCGCGAGCCCGGCGACATACCGCCGCGCCGGATCCTCGTGCGCATCCTTGCCGGTGCACAGCGCCGCGGTGATTGCCGCGACGACGATCGTGACCCCGCCGAAGCACGCGACGACGAGCGACATCACGCTCGTCGCGGTGATGATCGGCCGCGCCGGCGTGTGATAGCCGGACACGCGCAGGATCGTCATCCCCGGCAGGAACTGCCCGGTGAGGCTGACGACGACGAGCGGCAGCGCGAGGCTGAGCGTCGTGCCGAGCGTCCATTCGGGGGCGATGAAGAGCGGCCGCGCGAGGCTCGGCGACACGTTGCCGAGATGCGTGATCCCGAGCAGCGTCGCGAGCGCGGCGCCCGTCAGCAGCACGAGCACGATGCTGTAACGCGGCAGCAGCTGCTTGAAGATCACATATGCCGCGATCATCCCGAAACCGAGTACCGGCTGCGCGGTCGCGGCCGAGAACGCATGCATGCCGAACGGCAGCAGGATGCCGGCCATCATGCCGCACGCGATGCCGCGCGGGATGTGGCGCACGAGCCGGTCGAAATAGCCGGACACGCCGATCGCCAGGATGATCAGTGCGGCCGTGATGTAAGCGCCGACGGCCTGGTTGAGCGTCAGTTGCGGGAACAGGCCGACGAGCAGCGCGGTGCCGGGCGCCGACCACGCGGTGACGACGGGCACCTTCAGCTTCCAGCTCGCGAACAACCCGGACACGCCCGCGCCGATCGAGATCGCCCAGACCCATGAAGTCACCATCCCGTTGGACGCATGCGCGGCCTGCGACGCCTGGAAGAAGATCGCGAGTGGACCTGCGTAGGAAATCAGGACCGCGAGAAAACCTGCGGTGATCGCGGAAACGGACCAGTCGTTGCCGAGCGTGCGAATCGCGCCGGAAGGGGTGTTGGGTTGCATCGTCGTCGGGGAAGGCGGCGCGCGGCCGTGCGGCAGAGCCGGGGCGAATGATTGTTGGAAGCCCCGGATGAGCCGCCATTCTGCGCATTGCCGGCGCAATTGGCAATTCGCAGGCGGCGATCGGTGTTGTCGGCTTTTTGTAAGGATCGGTGCCGAAACGCGGAAACTTCTGACGTCACGTACTGATCTGCAACACCTTGTCGACCACCGCCACCTTGATCCCGCTGCCCGTCGACAGCGATGCCGTGCCTTCGTCGAACGGATGCACGGGCGGATCGGTCGGCGTCCACGCATGGCGCGCGAGCAGCGCACGATACCCGCCACGGATCACGAAGCCGCCGCATTTCTGCGCATACGCGTCGCGACGCATCCGGTATGCGCGCGGCAGGTCGTACCACGGCAGCTTCGGCAGGTCGTGATGGACGAGGTGATAGTTGTTGTTCAGGTACAGCAGCCGCATCGCGAAGCCGGCTTCGTTGATCGTGATGCGTGCTTTCGGATGCGGCGCGGCGCGATGTTCATACAGCGAGCGGATCATCGCGAGCGACAGCGCTGGCCATGTGACGGCCAGCAGGTAGTACCACCACGGCACGCCGATCGCCGATTGCAGCCACGCGAGCAGCACGGCCACGCAGGCAACGTGAGTCGCCCACATCGGCAGGTAATGGAAATCGCCGCGCAGGAACGCGGCGAATGCGTCGCGGAACGTCGCGGCGATGGCGAGCGGCGGCCCGACGACGATGCGCCCGATGAAAGTCTTGCGCGCGACCGTCAGCGCCCGGCGCCAGCGCGGCAGCCGCGCCCAGCGTTCACGTGTCACATAGTTCGTTTCGGGATCGATGCCCGGCACGGTCAGGTCTTCGTCGCGGTGATGCTCGAGGTGCGTGTCGCGATACAGCGTGTACGGATACCAGACCGTCAGCGGCGGATAGGCGAGCAGCTTGTTCACGAAGGCGGAACGCGTCGGATGGCCGTGCAGCAGTTCGTGTTGCAGCGACAGGTGCCACGCGCCGAGCAGGATCAGCGGCGGTGTCGCGGCGGCGAGAGACAGGTGCCCGGCGCGCACGAGCAGCAACACGGCGAGCCAGCCGCCGTAGATGACGACGACGAGCAGCCAGGTCGGCCACTCGGTGCGGGCGGTGAAACGGGCGTCGAGCGCGGCGATCGCGCGCGCGTGATCGACGTCGAAGTATTCGGCCATGGCGTTGAGGCAGGATGGATCGGGCGGTGCGGGGAACGAGCGATGGAACCGGGGCGCTCGGCCCGGGTGCGCTGGTGTCTCGCGGATCACGGTCGGCCCGCCCGGCATCGCGCACGATGGCGGCGCCGGCAGGCATTCGAACGGTACCGGGACGGCGCGGCTACGCCAACCAATCGATTCGCATTTGCTTATCGTGTGGCAGCCGATAAGCATCCGGCCCGTCGCCGATGCGTAAAATGCCCGCATGAGCTCCTGGATTGCAGTCCTGCCGATGTACAACGTGACGCCGCGCCACGCCGCGCTGTGGCGCGCGTTGCTGCGCGACGTGCTCGCTGCGTTCGCGGACGCAGGTGGGCCGGCCGATGTCGCGCAGCCCGACGCGCCGCTCGACGACCTGCCTGCACTGTGGCGGCGCGACGATCTGCTGCTGTCGCAGACCTGCGGCTACCCGTATCGGATGCTCGGCTTGCGCGATGTCGTGCGATTGGTTGCGACCCCCGTTTTCGATGCGGACGGCTGCGACGGTGCGCGCTACAGCAGCGTGCTGGTCGTGTCGGCGCGCGTGCATGCGGGCGGCGCGACGACGCTCGCCGCCTGCCGCGGGTTGCGGGCCGCGTTCAACGGCGAGGATTCGCACAGCGGGATGAACGCCTTCCGGCACGCAGTGGCGCCGCATGCGCACGACGGACGGTTCTTCGGCTCGGTCACGCCGTTCGGTTCGCACCTGAACGTGCTGCGTGCGCTGGCATCGGGAGAGGCCGATTGCGCGGCGATCGACTGCGTGACGTTCGCGTATGTGCGCGACGCGCTGCCCGATCTGCTCGAGGACATCCGCGTGATCGGCATGACGGCATCGGCGCCGGGCTTGCCGTTCATCGCATCGCGGGCGCTGGCGCACGTTCAGGTCGGCGCGTTGCAGGATGCGCTCGATCGCGCGGTCGCCGTCGATGCGGAACGGGCGCGCGTGCTGAGGCTGAAGGGATTCGACCGGCTGTCGCCGGCCGACTACGACACGATTGCGCGGTTCGCGCAGGCAGCCGCCGCGCACGGCTATCCCGAACTCGCGTGATGCACGGAGCGGCGCACGGCGGTGCGGCGACCACCCCGCGCCGCGCCCCGCTTACTCCTCGTCCATCAAGCGGACCTTGACCCGCTTGCCCTTGATCTTTCCCGCATTGAGCTTGCGCAGCGCGTCGCGTGCGACGCCGCGCTCGATCGCGACATAGGTCGAGAACTCGGTCACGTTGATCTTGCCGATCTGCTTGCCGTCGAATCCGGCGTCGCCGGTCAGCGCGCCGAGCACGTCGCCCGGACGGATCTTGTCCTTGCGCCCGCCGAGGATCTGCAGCGTTTCCATCGGCGGCAGCAGCACGCTGTCGTCCGCAGGCTTGAGCTCGGCGAGCGGATGCCATTCGACCTCGCGCTTCTGCGCCTGCTCGATCGCGCCGACGCGGCCCATCTCGTCCATGCTCGCGAGGCTCAGCGCCCAGCCGTCCTGATCCGCGCGGCCCGTGCGGCCGATGCGGTGCACGTGCACTTCCGGGTCGGGCGTCACGTCGACGTTGATCACCGCCTCGAGCTGCGCGATGTCGAGCCCGCGCGCGGCGACGTCGGTCGCCACCAGCACCGAGCAGCTGCGGTTCGCGAACTGGATCAGCACCTGGTCGCGCTCGCGCTGGTCGAGCTCGCCGTGCAGCGCGAGCGCGTGGAAGCCCTGCGCGTGCAGCACGTCGAGCAGGTCGCGGCATTGCTGCTTGGTGTTGCAGAACGCGATCGTGCTCACCGGCCGGTAGTGGTTCAGCAACTGGCCGACCGCATGCAGCCGCTCGTCCTCGGTCACTTCATAGAAGCGCTGGCGGATCTTGCTGTCGTCGTGGCGTTCCGCGAGCTTGATTTCCTTCGGATTGCGCAGGAACTGCTGGCTCAGCTTCGCGATGCCGTCCGGATAGGTCGCGGAGAACAGCAGCGTCTGGCGCGTCGTCGGGCACATCCGCGCGACCTTCGCGATGTCGTCGAAGAAGCCCATGTCGAGCATCCGGTCGGCTTCGTCGAGCACCAGCGTGTTCAGCGCATCGAGCTTCAGGTTGCCGCGATCGAGGTGATCCATGATGCGGCCCGGCGTGCCGACGACGATATGCGCGCCGTGCTCGAGGCTCTGTGCCTGCGGACGCATCGGCGTGCCGCCGCACAGCGTCAGCACCTTCACGTTCTCCTCGGCGCGCGCGAGGCGGCGCACTTCCTGCGCGACCTGGTCGGCGAGTTCGCGCGTCGGGCACAGGATCATCGCCTGCACGTCGAAACTGCGCACGTCGAGGCGCGCGAGCAGCGCGAGCGAGAACGCGGCGGTCTTGCCGCTGCCCGTCTTCGCCTGCGCGATCAGGTCCTGGCCGGCGAGCGCGACCGGCAGGCTCGCGGCCTGGATCGGCGTCATGTCGACATAGCCGAGCTGAGCGAGGTTCGCGAGCGTGGCGGGCGTCAGCGGCAGCGCGCTGAACGGCGTGGCGGTCGGTGGGGTCAAGACAGGTCTCCGAGGTAGGGGCGGCCTTCCATCTGCTCGTAGACGACGTTGCCTTCATCGTCCTCGAAGCGTTCGAGATAGTTGCGGGCGCCGCACAGCGGGCAGCGGAACAGCAGCCCCTGGCCTTCGTCCTTGATGACGACGTCGGACTGCTCCCACTGCGTGCCGCAGCTCTGGTTTCGGCAGGTAAACACGGTCTTTCTCCAGCTGAATTCGGTTGATGGCGCACCCGGGCGGGCGCGGCCACGGCGGGCGGCGCTCGCGCGGCTCGGGCGCGGGCCGCACCGGCGGTGGCTCGGGTTGTGTCGATGCGGATGATGGATCGGGCGGCGACGGCGTCGCGCGTGCCGCAATTCTAGCGGAAGCCGGTGCTTCCGCCCGGCGCGCGCCACGAAAAACGGCCGCCCCGGAGGGCGGCCGTGTCGGGCGGCATGACAGTGGCGCGCGGGTGCCGGGCAGGTGCCGCGCGGCGTCGGACGCGTTACAGCGCCATGTCGGCCGATGCCTTCGCCGGGCGGGCCGGCGCGGCGCCGTTGGCCTGCGACGGCACGCCGAGGTCGATCTTCGGCGGCGGCGACAGTTGCAGCACGTCGCTCGTGTAGGTCCATTCGTCGACGACCTTCGCCGGGCTGTCGTTCAGCTTCGTGCCGTAGCTCGGCACGATCTGGCGGATCTTCTGCTGCCACTCGGGCGTCGCGACCTTGTCCTTGAACACCTTCTTCATGAGGTTCAGCATGATCGGCGCGGCGGTCGACGCACCCGGCGACGCGCCGAGCAGGCCCGCGATGCTGCCGTCCTGCGACGCGACGATCTCGGTGCCGAGCTTCAGCACGCCGCCCTTGACCGGGTCGCGCTTGATGATCTGCACGCGCTGGCCGGCCTGCCACAGGCGCCAGTCTTCCTTCTTCGCGTTCGGGAAGTATTCCTTCAGTGCGTTGAAGCGGTCGTCGTCGGTCAGCATCAGCTGGCCGGCGAGGTACTGCACCAGCGGGAATTCGTCGACGCCCACGCGCATCATCGGCGCGACGTTGTGCAGGTTGGTGCTCTTCGCGAGGTCGAAGTACGAACCGTTCTTCAGGAACTTGGTCGAGAACGTCGCGAACGGCCCGAACAGGATGATCTTCTTGCCGTCGATGATCCGCGTGTCGAGGTGCGGCACCGACATCGGCGGCGAGCCGACCGACGCCTTGCCGTAGGCCTTCGCGAGGTGCTGCTTCACGACTTCGGGGTTGTCGGTCACGAGGAACGAGCCGCCGACCGGGAACGCGCCGTAGTCCTTGGCTTCCGGGATGCCCGACGCCTGCAGCAGGTGCAGCGCACCGCCGCCCGCGCCGATGAACACGAACTTCGCGTCGACGGCTTGCGGCGGTTCGTCCGAGTGCAGCTTGACCCACGACACGTGCCACGTGCCGTCGGCATTGCGCGAGATCTCGCGCACTTCGCTCGACAGCGACAGCGTGAAGTTCGGCTGCGTCTTCAGGTAGCCGACGAACTGGCGCGTGATCTCGCCGAAGTTCACGTCGGTGCCGATCGGCGTCCACGTCGCGGCCACCTTCTGGTTGCGGTCGCGGCCTTCCATCATCAGCGGCACCCACTGCTTGATCTGGTCGTAGTCTTCCGAATACTGCATCCCGCGGAACAGCGGGCTCGCCTGCAGCGCTTCGTAGCGCTTCTTCAGGAAGCGGACGTTGTCGTCGCCCCACACGAAGCTCATGTGCGGCGTCGAGTTGATGAACGAGTGCGGGTTCTTCAGCACGCCTTGCTTGACCTGCCATGCCCAGAACTGGCGCGAAATCTGGAACGACTCGTTGATCTCGATCGCCTTCGAGATGTCGACCTTGCCGTCCGCCTTCTCCGGCGTGTAGTTCAGTTCGGCGAGCGCCGAGTGGCCGGTGCCGGCGTTGTTCCAGCCGTTCGAGCTTTCCAGCGCGACGCCGTCGAGGCGCTCGACCATCGTCATCGACCAGTCGGGCTGGAGTTCGTGCAGCCAGACGCCCAGCGTCGAGCTCATGATGCCGCCGCCCACCAGCAGGACGTCGACCTTCTTCGTATCGGCGGCGTGCGCGGACGATGTCGCGACGCACAGCGCGAGCGCCGACAGTATTACCCGTAACGTTTTGATCACAGCAGATCCCTTTTTCAACTTGGATGCATCGATTTGCCATGCCGCCCGGCGCGCGGTCCCGTTGTGCGGAAACACGGGTCCGGAGATCCGGATCGCGAATCCGGAATTCCGGATCGGCGCTGCACGCCGTTGCATTTGCGCACGCGAAGCCATTCGGAAGGACACCTTCGGATTGGCCTCCCGGGAGCGGGCAAGCGCATGCGTCGCGACGGTGCGCCACGCGCAGGGGCCCTGACGGCAAGCCCGAGCGGACGGCGTTTCAGGCTGCGTTGAACGAGGCCGCGCGCGACGCGTTTTGCGGGGGCGGGGTGGCAAGGGGCGCGTAATATAACCGAACTCGGACAATGTGTCGCAGACGACGAATATCCCTGTTTTCGTGGGGTTTTTTGTGCGTCCGGGTTTCCGGAATGACGGTCCGCGGCGTGGGAAAATCGGTCGGGATCGGCGGGGTGGAATGTGTGCGGTGGGCATGCGATGCACCAGACCGGAACCTCATCGGATCGCGGCGTTGCACCGCGATCCGTTCACAGTGACATCAGTTCACTTCGCTTCGCTCCGCCGTTCCGGCAGATGTGACGTCGTGGGCAGGGCGTCGTGCGCCGCCTTGCGACACCCGCATGCGCGCGCCGTCCGCCCGGCGCTCCGCGTCGTGCACGATGTGCAGCTCCCGCGTGCGGATCGGCAGCGCGCAGTCCGCATCGGCGAGCGTCTTGCGTACCTGGCGCGCGAGGCGCCAGCGCAGCGCCCAGAACGTATCGGTATGCGTCCACACGCGCATGTTCGCGACGGCGGTGCTGTCGTCGAAGCGCATCACCATCACGTCCGGCGCGGGATCCTGCAGCACGTCGGGATCGGCCGCGGCCAGCGCACGCAGCGCGTCGAGCGCGCGATCGATATCGTCATGCACGGATACTTCTACTTCAAGATCGAGACGGCGCGTCGGGTTGCGCGTGTAATTGCGGATCGAGCTGCCCCACAGCGCGCTGTTCGGCACGTACTCGCAGATGCCGTCCGGCTTCGTGAGGCGCGTCATGAAGAGCCCGACCTCGTCGACGGTGCCCGCGACGCCCGAGCCGCCGTCGATGTAGTCGCCGACCTTGAACGGCCGCAGCAGCAGAAGCATGATGCCGGCCGCGATGTTCTGCATCGTGCCCTGCAGCGCGAGCCCGATGGCGAGGCCGGCCGCACCGAGCACCGCGACGATGCTCGCGGTTTCGATGCCGAGCTGCGACAGCGCGCCGACGATCGCGACGATGCGGATGCCCCACACCGCGACGTCGCAGAGGATCGGCCGCAGTGTGTCGTCGACGCGTTCCTTGTTCGAGAGCAGCCGGTTCAGCCAGTTGCCGACGCGTTTCGACAGCCACCAGCCGGCGACGAGCAGCGCCAGGCCGGCGGACAGCTTGACGGAGAGGGTGGACAACGCGTTCCACAGGAACGTCCAGCGTTCCGGATGAAGATGATCGAGAAACATGACGGGATTCCGGTGTTGAAGACAGAGTGCGCGGCGCATGTCGCGCGCCGGCAGCCCTCGACTGTACACGGCGCCGCGGGCTTCGCGCGAATGCGTGGCGTCCCGGTTGCGTTGATTTAGTACGAGTATTAAGCGGCTTTTCAATAAAATAAGACGAGTCCTATTCAGCCGTTTCGACCACGCCGATACACTCGCTCTCGAGTAGCCGGATCGCGACGATCGTTCCTCCGCGATGTCCGGTTTTTTCCCGATTTTTCATCGAATAGCGAGTGACGACGTCATGCGGTCAGACCTGCGTTTCCGTGTCGCACGCGAGCAAGGTCGACCCGCCCCCCGCGGCGTCCACCGTTTCCCGATTGGCCATGCGTTACTGCGCGGCATCGTCGCGGCGGCCTGCGTGGCCGGCGCACAGGGCGCGGCAGCGCAGGCGTTTCACGACGCCGCGCCCGTCGCGCCCGCGATGGCGGAAACCACCGACCTTGACGACGTGCCTTTCTTCAATTCCGCGCGTACGACGTGGGGCCGCCTGCATGCATCGTCCGCGCCGCTCGACGTCGCATACGTGTCGCACGCGTTGAACGTGTCGACCGGCGCCGGGCGCGGCGATCCGGTGGCCCGCTTCGGCGCCTGCGTCGCATATCGCGTGCTGTGCGAGACCGCGCGCGACGCGGTCGAACGCAGCTATGCGTCGCGGTTCGATTACAGGCTGGCGTCGGCGCTGCCGGCGCCGGGCGCGCAACCGGCGTTCGCGCGAGGGGCGGGCGATCTGGCATCCGCCGAGCCGTTCACGCTCGCGCAGCCGGATCGCGGTACGCGGGCCGGTGCGATCGTCGGCAGCCTGCGCGCGTCGCTGGCGCGCGCCGATCTGCCGGCCGGCGTCGCCGCGCAGATCGTTCGCATGCTGGCCGGGCGCGTCGATCCGAAGCAGCACGGCGCGCATGGCGATACTTTCCGCGTGGCATTCGAGCCCGACCACGACGCAGTGCGGCCGGGCCGCGCACGTGTGACGGCGCTCGACGTCCGCTTTCGCGGGCAGCACGTCGCGGCCGTGTGGTTCGCGCCGCAGGCCGGCTCGCCGGGCGCCTATTACGAACTGGACGGCATGCCGCTCGCCGGCGCGCGCTTCGCGATGCCGGTCGCCGCGACGCGCATCAGCTCGCCGTTCGGCACGCGTGTGCATCCGGTGAGCGGGGCGCGTCACGTGCATTCGGGCGTCGATCTCGCGGCGCCTGCCGGCCGCGCCGTGCATGCGTCGGAGCGCGGCGTCGTGACGTTCATCGGCACCGAGCCGAGCGGCTACGGCAAGTACGTGGTGATTCGCCACGACGGCGGCTACGCGTCGTACTACGCGCACCTGTCCGCATTCGAGCCGACGCTGCGCACCGGCGCGCGCGTCATGCGCGGTCAACGCGTCGGCGCGGTCGGCAGCACGGGCACGGCGACCGGCCCGCATCTGCATTTCGAGGTGCGCAGGCATGCGCGCCTCGTCGATCCGATCGAACTCGTGCAGGCAGCCAAGGCGGCGAAACTGAAGGGCGCGCAGCGCGTGGCGTTCAACCGCGTGGCGCGTGACGCGCGCACGCAGCTCGCGGCGGCCGTCTGGTCGCAGCCTGTTGCGATGTCGAAGCGCTCCGCATCGCATGCCGGCTGACGGCTAATCGCCGATCTCCCCGTCATGCCGGCCGCGATGGCCGGCATCGTTGCATGGGCCAAGCCGGCGTCCGCCGTGGCGGCATGCCGGCAACGGTGACGCGCACGCGGCCGGACTGGTCCTACATCCCGTCGGCGATTTCAGCCTGGTCTGATGGTCCCGTTTTTACCTCGTCGCTAAGATTTTCGTATCCAAGCGCGTAGCGATTTCCGCAGCGGATCATCGCGACCGCGTTCGTACCTCAATCGACTCGATCGTGGGCGCGCGTGAGCGCGACCACGCGCTTCATGCATCGACGGCCGCCGCACCACGCGAAACACGGCGCGACACGCACGACGACACAACGGGATGAAACACCATCTATGTCAAAACTGGATCTCACATCGAAACGCACGTGGGGAGCGCTGGCGGCGATCGCCGTTGTTGCCGGCGCGTTGACGTCGGCCTTTGCGTGGGCGGCGGGTTGGATCGGCTCGCGCACGACCAGCGTATCGCTGGTGTCGGAAACCCCGCAGCCGTTTCCGCCGGGGTTCCGCCGCGCGCACGGCAAGGGCGTCTGCTTCGCCGGCACCTTCCGTCCCGACCGCGCGGCGGTGCCCTTGTCGACCGCACGTGTCTTCACGCAGCCGGACATCCCGGTCGTCGGGCGGCTCTCGATCGGCACCGGCAGTCCGTACGCGGCGGACAGCTCCACGACGACGCTCAGCATGGCCCTGCTGCTGACGACCGACGACAAGCAGCAATGGCGCATGGCGATGAACAACCAGCCTTACTTCCCGACGCATGAACCGGAGGGTTTTCTGGCCATGCAGCAGGCGACCGCGCCTGATCCCGCCACCGGCCGGGCCGACCCGGCGCGCGTATCCGCCTTCCTGAAGGCGTACCCGGAGGCGGAGAAGTTCATGAAATGGGCGGCCCGGGAACCGGCGCCCGGCAGTTTCGCGGGCGCGACGTTCTACAGCGTCAATGCGTTCTATCTGGTGGCCGCCGACGGTCACCGGCAGCCGGTGCGCTGGATGATGCGCCCGCATGATCCGTTCGTGCCGGTGAGCGATGCGCAACGGCAGCAGGCCGACCACGACTTCCTGTTTGAAGGCGTGCGCGAGCGGCTCGCGCGGAAGCCGCTCTATTGGGACTACGTGCTGCAACTGGCGCGGCCGGGCGATCCGGTAGACGACGCATCGCAGCCGTGGCCGGCCGATCGCAAGCAGCTCGTCGCCGGCACGCTGGAAATGACGCGTGTCGTCGAGCAGGCCGAGGGCGCGTGCCGTGACATCAACTTCGATCCGTCGATCGTGCCCGCGGGCGTCGAGGTGTCGAACGATCCAATCCTGAACGCGCGTTCGGGGGCGTACGCGCATTCGTTCAATCGCCGCGAGCGGGAAATCGGCTACGGCAAGGCGACCGAGGCGGTCGGCAAGCAGGAGGTCAAATGACGAGGCGGAAGACCACGAGCGTCGGCGCACCGCGCCATTTCAACGCGCTGGCGCGCGGTTTGCACTGGCTGATGGCCGCGATGATCCTGGCCATGCTGTTCATCGGCGCCGGCATGATGACGTCGTTGCATCACCGGATCTGGCTGATCGATCTGCATCGGCCGCTGGGTATCGCGATTCTCGTGCTGGCGCTGCTGCGCGTCGCGAACCGGCTGTGGAGCCGGCCACCCGCCCTGCCGGGGAGCCTGCCGCGGTGGCAGGTGCTCGCAGCGAAGACATCGCATTGGGCGCTGTATGCGCTGATGCTGGCATTGCCGGTGATCGGCTGGGCGTTGTTGTCGGCGGGCGGTTTCCCGATAGTCCTGTTCAAGGGCGTCAACCTGCCTGCGATCGTACCGGCCAGTCCGACGCTCTTTGCATGGTTGCGCGATGCGCATGGCCTGTTGGCGCGGCTGCTGTTCGTCGTCGTGCTGGCCCATCTGTCGGCCGCCCTGGTCCATGCGTGGATTTATCGGGACGGCGTTTTCTCCAGCATGGCAAAAGGCGGACGGCAGCGCGGGTAAGCCGCCCGCTGTTCGAGCGTCGTCGGGCCTGCCGAATGGCGGGCGCGACGGCGATCGTCCAGCTATCCGAAATATGGGTCGTCCGGTTGGACGATCGCATCGACCGGAATGTCCGGCGACGCCGTCGCCCGGACGCGCGCGGCATCGCATCGTGCAAAGCAGCATCGGCAGCTTGCCGATAGGCAATGCGCGGCCCGTCGATTGCGGGATCGCGTTATATTTTCCGATTTCCCGAATCCCGTTGCCACGAATTCTCAGGGATTGCGTGACAATCGGCAAGTTCAACCGGTTTTGCGTCATTTCGCGCCGCGATGTCCGGCGCGCAAAGGGTTTTCGCGCCGCAACAAAGCCCCCTTTTTCTTTATTTCCCATTCCGAAACGAATTGCGGCGTGATTTTCGATATCACGCATTCCGATCTTGCGATTGTTTCAAGACAGGTGCTATAACCCGTTCCACGCACCGATTTGCAGCAATAACGTCACCAATAAACGCGAGCGGAAAAATGAAAAGAAAGGCGCGGAACCTGGGTTTGGGCGGAATGGCGATCCTGACCGGCGCGGTACCGGTCAGTGCGTATGCGGCGTGTTCGGCCACCGCGCCGGGCAGCGGCACGACGGTGACGTGTACGGGTGCGAATGCGCCGTCGGTCGTGGCCGCGGCCGGCAGTACCAACGTGACGATCAACCTCGATTCGACCGTGACGGGCAGCTATGTGCTGACGTCCACGCCGACGCCGTTCTCCGTAGACACGTCGAGCACGATCACCAACAACGGCAACCTGTCGATGTCCGGCAACGGCACGGGCGTCGCGAATCGCGGCGCGGTGCTGCTCGGCGTGAACAACGGTAACACGCTCACCAATGCGGCGACCGGCGTGATTTCGACGTCGGGCACGTACAACGACGGGATGGCCGCGAACGGCAACAACAACACGCTCGTCAACAACGGCACGATCACGACCACCGGCAACAACGCGTACGGAATGACGGCCGCGTGGGGGCAGAGCAATCCCGGCGCGTCGGGCAACCAGATCGTCAACACGGGCAACGTGACGACATCCGGCAACAACGCGCGCGCCGCGTCGCTGCTCGGCGGCAACGGTACGATCGCCAACAGCGGCACGCTGACGTCGAACGGCCGCGATGCGCCGGCCGTCTACATGCAGGGCAACAACGACACGCTGGTCAACAGCGGCACGATCCAGACCACCGGCACCGCGACGAGCGGCGGCAGCGTCGACGCGGTCGTGTCGAACACGCTCGGCAGCTCGTTTACCGCGACGATCACGAATCAGGCCGGCGGCCGGATCATCAGCAACAACGGCATCGGCGTGCGCTCGACCAACGGCGCGACGACGATCACCAACGCGGGGCTGATCCAGGGCGGCGGCGGCACCGCGATCCAGGGCGGCAACGGCAACGTGACGCTGATCCTGCAGACCGGCTCGCAGATCGTCGGAACGGCCAATGGCGGCGCCGGCATCAATACCGTGACGTTGCAGGGCACGGGCACCGCGTCGAATCCGTTCACGAATTTCCAGAGCCTGACGATGGCCGGCACCGACTGGACGTGGGCCGGGCCCGGCACGTTCTCGACCGCGCTGGTGCAGAGCGGCACGCTGAACCTCACGGGCACGCTCGGCACGACGACGGCATCGGTCGTCGCGACCGTCAACGCGGGTGCGACGTTGCAGGCGAATGCATCGAACCTGCCGCTATCCGTCACCGACAACGGGCTCGTGCGCTTCCAGCAGGACAGCGCCGGCACGTACACGGGTACGATCGGCGGGTCGGGCGCCGTCGAGAAAACCGGCGCAGGAACGCTGACGGTCGCGCCTTCATCGGCCGGCGGCAACACTTATTCGGGTGGCACGACGATCACGCAGGGTACGCTGGCGGTTGCCGCGGACCATGCGTTCGGCGCGGCGTCGGGTGGGCTCGCGCTCAATGGCGGCACGCTGCAACTCGGCAGCGCGTTCGATCTTGCTTCGAGCCGGGCGGTATCGATCACGTCGAACAACGGCACGATCGATACGCAGGGCTTCAACTCGACGCTGACGCAAGGCATCACGGGCGCGGGCTCGCTGACGAAGCTCGGCAGCGGCACGTTGACGCTGAACGGCACGAACGGCTACACGGGCGGCACGAACGTCAATGCGGGCACCGTGATCGTCGGTGACGCGACGAGCGCATCGGCGGCACTGGGCGGCGGCGGACCGGTGGCCGTGGTATCGGGCGCGACGCTCGGCGGCTACGGCAGCGTGACCGGCAACGTGACGAACAACGGCACGCTGTCGGTCGCGAACGCGCTGGCGAGCCTCGCGAGCGGCGCGACCGGCAATTTCCGGATCAACGGCAAGCTGACCAACGCGGGGCGCGTGCAGCTCGGCGGCAGCGGCGTGGGCAACACGCTGACGGTCGCGGGCAACTACGTCGGCCAGAACGCGACGCTCGCGATGAACACGACGCTTGCCGGCGACGGAGCGCCATCGGACAAACTGATCGTCAGCGGCGGCACGGCGAGCGGCTCGAGCACGCTGAAGGTGACGAACGTCGGCGGCGCGGGCGCGCAGACGACAGGCGACGGCATCCAGGTCGTGCAGGCCGCGAACGGCGCGACGACGAGCGCGGGCGCGTTCACGCTCTCCGGCGGGACGGTCAGCGCAGGCGCCTATACGTATTTCCTCGCGAAGGGCGGCGAGTCGGCCGGCACCGGCGACAACTGGTACCTGCGCAACACGGTGCCGCCGAAGCCGGAACCGCCCGTTGTTCAGCCCGGCCAGCCGACGCCGCCGGCCGAGCCGCCGGTCATCGCAGCCGAAGGCACGCCCGAATCGATCGTCGAAGCGGTCGATCACGCGGGTATCGGCGGCCATCCAGAGCCGGTCTATCGCCCCGAAGTGCCGCTATACGCGGAAGCACCGGCCGTCGCGCGCCAGCTCGGCCTGCTGCAGATCGATACGTTCCACGACCGTCAAGGCGAGCAAGGGCTGCTCGCCGAAAACGGCTCGGTACCCGCGTCGTGGGCGCGCGTGTGGGGCGGCAACAGCAAGCTCAAGCAGAAGGGCGACGCGACGCCGTCGTTCGACGGCACGGTGTGGGGGATGCAGGTCGGGCAGGACCTTTACGCCGATACGACCGCGAGCGGCCATCGCAATCACTACGGCTTCTTCCTCGGCTTCTCGCGCGCGGTCGGCGACGTGAGCGGCTTCGCGCTCGCGCAGCCGGACCTGGGCGTCGGCTCGCTGCAGGTCAATGCATACGACCTCGGCGGCTACTGGACGCACATCGGCCCGGGCGGCTGGTACACGGACGCGGTGCTGATGGGCAGCGCGCTGACCGTGCGCACGCATTCGCGCGACAACGTGAACGGCTCGACGAACGGCAACGCATTCACGGGCTCCGTCGAAGCCGGGTTGCCGATCGCGCTCGGCAACGGATTGACGCTCGAGCCGCAGGCGCAGCTCGTGTGGCAATGGCTGTCGCTCGATCGCTTCAACGACGGTGTGTCGAGCATCGCGTGGAACAACGGCAACACGTTCGTCGGCCGGATCGGCGCGCGGCTGCAATACGCGTTCGATGCGAACGGCGTGAGCTGGAAGCCCTACTTGCGCGTGAACGTGCTGCGCGCGTTCGGTGCCGACGACAAGACGACGTTCGGCGGCTCGACGACGATCGGCACGCAAGTCGGGCAGACGGCCGGGCAGATCGGCGCGGGGCTCGTCGCGCAGCTGACGAAGCGCGGCAGCGTGTATGCGACGGTCAGTTACCTGACGAATCTCGGCGGCGAGCATCAGCGCACGATTATCGGGAATGCGGGTGTGCGGTGGGCGTGGTGATTTGACGAGGACGACACGGAGATCGATCGTCCGTGGCGTGTATCGTCGCGGCCGACCGCATGCGTGCCGCGCGAGCTTGGCTTCGCGGATGACGGACGCGCACCGGCCGGTCGCCACGCCGGGCGGCGTGGCGACGCTCGTCAGGCTGCCGCGTTCAACCCAGCGGCCAGTTCAGGATCGCGATGCCGTCGTTGTAGTCGCCATCGCCGCCATCTTCGGATCCAACCAAACCGAAGTAGGTTTTCTTGAAGATGTCGACCTGACGCGAGCCGATCTTCGACGGCTTGCCGTTCGCCGTCACGACCACGCGCACCTTCCCTTTGCCGGAGTTCACGATCTGCGTGTTCAGGTTCGCGTCCTGCGTGCCGGCGCCCTGGAACGTCGCGGCCGGCTTCGGGTTGTCGTCGACGAAGACCTCGATCGTCTGCGGGGCGGACGAATTGACCAGCACGGTCACGCCGAACGCGATGTTCGGCGGCAGGTTGAAGACGCCGTCGCGTTCGCCGCCGCCGGTCGGCACGGGCTCCGGCTGCACGGGCTGCGGTGTCGCTTTCGAGAAGTAATTGACGACCGCGCCGACGCCGAACTTCGCCGCGGCACCGGGCAACACACCGGGCGCGCCGGCCCACGTCACCGTGCACGCAACGACCTCGCCTGCCGCATCGGTTTTCACCTTGTTCTGCCAGCTGCCGACGTCGAAGCTGTACGGGATCGTCGCGATATCGACGAATACGTCGTACTGCGGCAGTTTCTCGACGAGCTGCGTGGTCATGAACTGACGCATCCGGTCGAGCACGGCCTGATCGCCGTTGGCCTGCACGGCGGTGGCGTCGTTGCCTGCGAGTTGCAGCAGCGCGTACAGGTCGTCGTGGGTAAAGGGTTGTGACATGTCGTCCTCGTCTCGATGGTAGGTCTCGCGTCGCGCGCCGGCGAACGGATGTCACCGGGCCGCGCGCGGAGCAAAGCGTGGGACTGCGAATGACTGCTCGAACGATTCGCAATGCGTGGTTGGCCCCGTCGCCATTGCGATGTTTCGCGATTGCCGCCGCTCAGCCGAGCGGCCAGTTCAGGAACACGATGCCGTCGTTGTAATCGTCGTCGGCGCCGTCTTCCGACCCGACGATCCCGAAGTACGATTTCTTGAAGAGATCGACCTGCCGCGAGCCGAGGCGCGACGGCTTGCCGTTCGCCATCACGATCACGCGCACGCGTCCCTTGCCGGAGTCGAGCACCTTCGTGCCGAGGTTCTGGTCCTGCACGCCGGCGCCCTTGAACGTCGCGGCGGGTTTCGGGTCGTCGTCGATGTAGATGTCGATCGTCTGGTCGTTCGCCGCGTTGGTGAGCGCGGTCACGCCGAACTTGATGTTCGGCGGCAGGTTGAACGTGCCGTCGCGTTCGCCGCCGCCGCCGATGTTGCCCGATCCGCCGCCACCGGTTTCGGCGCCCGGACTGCCGCCGCCTTGCGACGACGATGGCGCGGCCGTTTCACCGATCGCGGAAAGGCTCGCGTACGAATCGATATGCATCGCGCTGCCGCGCACGCTTTTCCACTGGCCCTTCACGAACGTGACGCCGCTGCCGACGTCGATCGTCGCGACGAGCGTGAACGGCATGCGTCCGGTGCTTTCGGGCACCTTCGACGAATAGGTGAAGCAGCCGTTCGCGACGACGCCCTTGTCGGTCGCGATCGCGAAATAGATGCCTGGGAAGTTGTTGCCCGTCGCGTAAGGCGTCGGCACGTTGAGAATGACCTGCAGTTTTCCGTCGCGAATCTCGACCTTCGCGATGTCGATGTACAGGCCCGGGATATCGACGTAGGTCTCCGACGTCACGACGGGCGCGCTGACGATCGAAGCCGAAAGGAGGGGCATGGGAGTCTCCGGGGATGAGGCGGTATGAGGGGCCGCGGAACGCGGCGCAAACCCGCCGGCCGCCACGGAGGCGGCCGGCAGCGGTCGACCGTCGATCGCGCGTCAGGTCAGCCGATCGGCCACTGGAGCACGACGATGCCGTCGTTGTAGTCGCTGTCGTGGCCGTCTTCCGACACGACGATCCCGAAATTGACCGTGAACGGCGAGCCATCCGATTTCTTGCCGTTGATCGGCGCGAGGCGCGCGTCGGTCGGCGACGGCTTGCCGTTCACCGACACTTCGAAGCGGATCTTGCCGTTGCCGGAATTCAGCTTCGCTTCGCGCGGGCCGTCGCGCGTCGTCAGCTTGTGATACGCGGCGGGTTCCTGGCTGTCGCCGATAAACAGCTTGATGTGCTGTTGCTCGGCTGCATTCGCGAAGAAAATCGCGCGGAAATCGGTATTCGGCGGAATCGAAAATTCGCCGGCGCGGTTGGATGACGTTTGAGAATCGGCCATGCTTGCCTCCTGAGAAGTATTGGATAAGGCGCGAGCCTTGCCGCGCAAACGTTTGCCGTTTGAAACGCGGCTTGCAAAGCATGGCAAAAAATAAATAAAAAAATATTCGGATGGGAATGGTTATTGTTCAGTAAATCGAAAGGCAGCGCTAATCGATTTAATGAAATGTGCTTAATGAAGCCGATTCCGATATATTCAATAAATTATATCGATGTGTGTATCGATTTCTTGAACGATGCGCGAGCGCGCAACGCGGAGCGAGAGCGGCGAGGCACAATCGGGCTTCGGAGCAGACGCTCGGCGTTCGCATATGGCAGCGTTTCGTTTCAACATCGACATCTCTGTCGTGGCCGCGCCCACCGGCCACCGCCGAACGCCCACGCCGAAGCCCGATTGCGAGGGAGGGGTGTGCGGCGACCGGCGAAGAGGATGGACCGACTCACTCCGAACATGAATAGGACCTCACCGGCGCCGCACCCGTGAAGCATAGCGACGGGGGAGGCTGCCGCCTATCGGACGGGACTGATTCTGCGCGAATGCGCGTATCGCGGAATGGAGCGGGATGCAAGCGCACCCGGTTGACAGCCGTGGTCACCCTGTGATTTGATGCCGGCCATGCACGCCGCCCAGTTCCTCTTCTCGCTACGACTACTAGCCCGTTTCTCCGGGCTGGGTCTGCGGCTGCGCGCGTTCCATCTGCTTCTTTCCTGAAGCGCCAGATTTTCCCCGCATCACCGACCTGGCCCCGGTTGTCGACCGGCGCCTGAGTTCGTCTTTTTTCTGTCATCGCTCCGCTCCGTCCCGGTCGCTCAACCGTCAAGGCTGTCGTTTGCCGTACCGCTTTGCCGTTGTGCCGCTTTCTTGCCGTTTTCACCGCTGCGCGCGCAGCCGGCTTCTGACGCCGATCGCTACCGCGCCGCGCTTCACCGACAAACAGACCGAGGACCGACATCATGATGCTGAAAAATCCCGCGACGAAATACCGACCGTTCACGCCCGTCAACCTGCCCGACCGCACGTGGCCGTCGCGCACGATCACGCAGGCGCCGATCTGGATGAGCACCGACCTGCGCGACGGCAACCAGGCGCTGTTCGAACCGATGGACGCCGCGCGCAAGATGCGGATGTTCAAGACGCTGGTCGCGATCGGCTTCAAGGAGATCGAGGTCGCATTCCCGTCCGCGTCCGAAACCGATTTCAACTTCGTCCGCGAACTGATCGAAGGCGGCCACATCCCCGACGACGTGACGATCGAAGTGCTGACGCAAGCGCGCGACGACCTGATCGAGCGCACCTTCGCATCGCTGCGCGGCGCGAAGCGCGCGATCGTGCACCTGTACAACGCGACCGCGCCGGAATTCCGCAAGATCGTGTTCGGCCTCGATCGCGACGGCGTGAAGCAGCTCGCGGTGAATGCGGCGCGCACGATCAAGCGGTGCGCCGATGCGGCGACCGACACGCAATTCACGCTGCAGTACAGCCCGGAAACGTTTACGGCGACCGAACTCGATTTCGCGAAGGAAGTTTGCGACGCGGTGTTCGACGTGTGGCAGCCGACGCCCGAGCGCAAGTCGATCGTGAACCTGCCGGCCACGGTGGAAATCGGCACGCCGAATTACTATGCGGACCAGATCGAATGGATGCACCGGAACCTCGCGCGCCGCGATTCGCTGATCCTGTCCGTGCATCCGCACAACGATCGCGGCACCGCGGTCGCGGCGGCCGAGCTCGCGGTGATGGCCGGCGCCGACCGGATCGAGGGCTGCCTGTTCGGCAACGGCGAGCGCACCGGCAACGTCGATCTCGTCACGCTCGCGCTGAACCTGTACACGCAGGGCGTCGATCCGGGCCTCGATTTCTCGCAGATCAACGAAGTCGCGCGCACGGCCGAGGAATGTACGCAGTTGCCGATCCACCCGCGCCATCCGTATGTCGGCGACCTCGTGTTCACCGCGTTCTCCGGCTCGCACCAGGACGCGATCAAGAAGGGCTTTGCCGTGCAGAAGCCCGACGCCGTGTGGGAGATGCCGTACCTGCCGATCGATCCGAACGACCTCGGCCGCACGTACGATTCGATCATTCGCGTGAACAGCCAGTCCGGCAAGGGCGGTATCGCGTACCTGCTCGAACAGGGCTACGGTGTCGTGCTGCCGCGCCGCATGCAGGTCGATTTCAGCGCGGCCGTGCAGCGCCTGACCGACGACAGCGGCCACGAGGTGACGAGCGCGCAGATCTGGTCGCTGTTCCAGCAGGAATATGTCGAAAGCGATGCGCCGCTGCGCTATGTCGGCCACGAGCTGACCGAGCGCGACGGCCGCGAATCGATCGTGCTGACCGCCGACGTGCAGGGCGAGCGCCGGGTGCTGCGCGGCGAGGGCAACGGCCCGCTCGACGCGCTGATGCACGCGCTGCACACGCCGCTGCGAATTCAGCATTACGAGGAACGCGCGCTGTCGCAGGGCGCCGATGCGAAGGCGATCGCGATCGCCGAGCTGGCCGGCACGGGCGTGCGCGGCAGCGCGTTCGGTGTCGGCGTCGATGCGAACCTGACGACCGCGTCGATTCGTGCGGTGATCAGCGGCGTGAACCGCGCGTATGCGCGTGCGGACGCTGCGGTGCAGGCGACGTTCTTCGACGTGGCGCAGGCGGTGAAGGCCGTGGCGTAACGGCGGCAGCGGCGGTCGCGTCGGGGGTCTCCGGCGCGGCTGCGTCGCCGGCAGGGTCGCTGCACCGCCTGCCGAGTGCAGCGCCTGCTTCACGAGATCCCCCCTGCGCGCGTCTTCGCATCGAGATGCCGGCGCGCGACGGATACACCAGGAACACCCCACGTCGTCCACGGCGCAGTGGCGGAGGGGGGGCGCGGCTGGCGCAGGGTGCGTGCACGCGCGGCGCGCCGACACGGGAACGAACGCGCTCGGACCAGTCCGATGGTGGCGGGCGCGGGGCTCTGCAACAATGCACGGTCGGCCGCGATGCCCCGTTTCCGCCGGCCGTGCGCGTGCATTCGTTCCGCAGCGCGTTGTGCGCCGCCGGCATTCCCGATCGTTCTCTCGTCCATGCTCCGGATTTCCACGCTGTTCTTCGCCGCCGCACTGTGTTTCGCGGCACTGCCGTCGGCCCATGCCGACGACCGCGCACGCTGGCCGGATAGTCTCGACGGCCGGCCGCGTGTCGGCGTCCAGGTGAAGATCCAGTCGTTTACGCCCGACGATGCGCTGCAGATTCGGCAGACCGGCTTCGACTTCGTCCGCTTCGGCGTATGGACCGACCGTCTCGATCGTCCGGACTATCGCCGCCAGCTCGACGACGCATTCGCGGCGGCGCGCTCGACTCACCTGCCGGTGTTGCTGACCGTGCGCACGCTCGCGCCGTTCGGGCGAGCGGACGGGCAGCGCGACACGAAGACGGACCGCGCCTCGCTCGCGGCTGCCGGTGCCCGCCTCGCCGGCACGGTGACGCGGCTCGCCGCCCAATACGGCCACGCGCTGGTGGCGGTCGAGCTCTGGAACGAACCCGACCTGGGCCGCTATTGGCCGACCGGCGATGTCGTGCACACGTTTCCGCCGTTTGCCGAAGGGCTGTGCCGCGGCCTGGTCGCGCGCCGGCCGGACATTCCGGTCGTCGGCTTCGGATTCGCCCGCCCGCCGCTGCCTGGCAGCGTGCCCGACCGTCTGCTGGCCGGCGTGTACGCCGCCGCACCGGCCTGTCTCGACGCCGTGTCGTACCACGCGTACGGCATGACGCCGATGCAGATCCGCGATGCCGCGCACGGCATCCGTGCACGCTACGGTCTGCCGGCACTCGTGACCGAAGACGGTGCAGCGTCGATGGGCGTCGATGGCAACGAGCGGCAAGCGCGACGTCTGCGCACGCTGCTCGACGCACGCGCGACGCTCGGCACGCCTCTGTTGTCGATCTACGAATGGGCCGATACCGCGAACGCGAACGATGCGGCGCAGCGCAGCTACGGGCTCGTGCGTGCGGACCGGTCGCCGAAGCCCGCGCTCGATGCGGCCCGCGCGTTGCTGCGCGCGACGGCGTCGAAGCCGTAGCCGCCCGTCAAGCCGGCCCGCGCGTACGGATCGTCCACAGCACGACGGCGAACAATGCGACGCTGGACAGGTGCCGCAGATAGCTGCCGAGATCCGGCTCGAACAGCATCGATACCGCGACATGGCCGAGCAGCAGGCACGCGAGCAGTTCGCCGTTGCAGGGCAGGCCGTTCGTGCGTTCACCGGTGCGCTGCGTCGGCGCGCGTCGCCACGCGGCGCCGAGGAACAGCGCGACCAGCGCCTGCATCGCGAATCCCTTCGGATCGAACGAGAACAGCACCGGCAGGTTGAGCCGCACGAGCGAATACGCATAGTTGCCCGCGAAATGGATGAACGAATCGGGCGGGAACGGGTTGTAGAAACTCGTGCGCGCGCCGAACGGCGACGCATACACGAGATAGTCGACCGCGAGGTCGCGCGGCTGCTGAAGCAGCGTATAAGCGGCATTCGGCAGCGCGACGAGCACGGCCGCGACCAACAGCGCCCCGGCCAGCCTCGGCAGTGCCGATACCCGGCGCCACACCCATGCCGCAAGCGCGATCGCGACGATCAACGCGAAGTAGCTGCGGATCGTCGCCGCGTAGCCGAGATACAGCAGCACGGCGATCATCATCGCCCCCGCCGTGCCGCGTACGCGCGCAGCGGCGAGGACGACGATCGACATCGCGACGACGAGCGTGTCCTTGCTCGCGACGAACAGGTTGAAGAACAGGCACGGCGCAATCAACGCGAGATGGGCAGCCAGCGCGCCGAGCCGCCGTGTCGCGCGCAACGCGATCCAGATCGTCGCGACGCCCAGCGCGACCACGAATACGGCCGTGCCGGCGCCGCCGAGCGCTTGGTACAGCTTGCCGACCGCATCGAACGATGAGCCGTCGTAGGTCGAGCCGCCGCCGATCTGCGTCTGGATCTTGTCCGCGTCGCGGAAGATGAATTCCGGCAGCAGCACGCGCGCGTTCGCATAGACGCCGACGTACAGCAGCGCGAGACACGCGGCGATCGTGTCGCGCAAGCCGCGGCTCAGCAGCGGACCGCTCGCGATCAGGTTACGCAGCATCGGCCGCTCCGGGCCGGGTGGCGCGGCGCGCCGTCGGGGCGCGAGACGACACGATCCACGCGAGCCACGCGGCCACCGCGATGCTCGCGACGAGATGCGCGACGGCCGCGCCGATCGCGCGCCCGTCATGCACGAGTGCGATCGTCATCGGGACGCACGCGAGCGTCAGAACGGCCATCACGCCGGCGACCACGCGGCCTGCCCTCAACGCGACGGCGGCGGCCCACAGTACGTCGCAGATCGCGCGCAGCACGAACGACAGCAGCAGGATCGCGAGGAGGACGGTTGACGGCAGGTCGCCGCCTTCGTGCGCGAGCCGGAACAGCCACGGATGCACCGTGACGATCGCGAGCGCGGTCGCACCGGTCAGGATCGCCGACCCGCGCAGCGCCCGCGCGAGTTCGCTGCGAAATGCCCGCGGTGCGCTTCGCGGACTGTCGAGCGCACGCACGAGACGCGGCGCGGCGACCGCCGCGACGGTGGCCGACGCGATCGTCTGAATCGCGTTCGCGATCGACCATACGAACACGTAGCGGCCGAGTTCGCTCGCGTCGAGCATCGCGGACGCGACGAAACGTTCGAGATACTGCAGCACCGACAGCAGCAGCAACGCGACGAAGAACGGCGCGCCGCTGCGCCAGACCGTCGCGAGCGGCAAGCGCGTGGCCGATAGCGCGGGCATCGCCGGCAGCCGGCTAGCCGCACCCGATATCAGCAGCCCGCCGAGCGCGACGACGAGCACGTCGCCGGCGAGCCAGATCGCGAACACGCCGTCGATCGACTCGACCACGCGCGCCGCGAGTGCGGCGACCGCGACGCCGGCCCACGCGCCGGTCCGCACGAACAGCAGCCACGACGCCGCGCGGACGCGATGCAGCGAGAACAGCCATGTATTGACCTCGAGCGCCGCATGTTCGGCGCATGCGACGAGCATCACCAGCGCGAGCGGCACGTCGGCCAGCGCGCCTGCCCGCGGCAGCCCGAAGAACGCGCCGACTGGCAGCGCGGCCGCGCCGCACAGCACGGCATAGACGCCCGCATACAGTACCGACAGCCGCATGCAGGCCCGGATCGCGTCGCGCGGATCGGGGCCGGCGAGCCGGCGGTTGATTTCGGTGCTGAAGCCGAGCCCGAGCACCTTCGATCCGACGACCGATACCGCCAGCGCGACACCATAGACGGCGACCGCATCGAAGCCGAGCATGCGCGCGGCGACGATCGTCAGCACGAACTTCAGCCCGAGCGCGGCGATCCGCAGCGCGAGGCGCGACGAGGCGGCCTTCATCGTGCGGCTCCGTCGTAGAGCGCGGCCCTCAGCGCGGTGACGATCCGGTCACGCTCGCGGCCGAGCCGCACGATGCCGGTGTCGGTCTGCGCCCAGAAGCGGCGCAGCGCATCGGGCGCGAACAGCGTGTCGCATACCGCATTCGCATCGAAATCGGCGGCGTTCGCGACCCAGTGGCCGACGCCGAGATCGGCATACGCGCCGAACCCCTTGCGCTCGTAGCTCAGGTGGTAGGCCGGCACGCCGTGCAGGATCGACTCGAGCGCGCCGTGCAGGCGCACGGAGACGACCGCGTCGGGCGTGTCGCGGGCGAGCACGTCCTTCAGCGTGCGCGTGTCGTCGAAGCCGCGTTCGCGATAGTACGCGGCGTCGTCGTTGCCGCGCCCGGTGCTTTGCACGGCGAACGTGATACGACAGAACGCGCCGAGCCGTTCGATCAGCGCTTCCGTCTGCGCGTGGTAACGCGCGCATTGCGCGGCGCTCCACGCGGGCGGACGGCGCAGCACCAGCGCGATATGGTCGGGGCGGGCCGGCGGCACATGCGCGTGCTCCCGCTGACCGGCCGCACGCCGGCCGAATTCGAGCACCGCGAGATCGGGCGCTCGCCGCGTGTTCGGATTGGCGGCGAGCAGCGCCATCGAGCGGTCATCGCGTACGAACACGGTGTGGAAGCCCGCAAGCAGCGACGTCAGATGGGCGGCGAGCATCGCATTGCCGGCGGCCGGGCCGATGCTCTGCGGCAGGTAGACGGCGGGCTTGCGCGCCGCACGAGCCGCACGCATCTGCATGAGATGCCCGGCTTCGAGCTTGAGCGCCTCGACGCTGTTGCGCGCGCGCAGGTAGCCGCCGCCGACGCCGACGATCAGGTCGACCTGTTTCAGCAGGCCGCGCAGGTCGGCCAGTGCCGGATTGGCGCCGACGGGCAGCGCGGCCATCGCCGCGCCGATCAGCCGCCCGGCGCCGCCGGCAGCGAGCACGGGCGCGGGCCGCACGTCCGGATGACCGGGGAACGATGCGGGATCGGCCGCGACGACTGACACGCGGGTGTCCGTGCCGAACGCGCCGCGCAGCAACGCGACCGACAGTTCGACGAGCAACCCGTCGCCGGCGTTGCGTGCGCTGTACGCGTGCAGCAGGGCCACGTGAACGGGGCGGCTCATCATGCGTTCTCCCGGAGCAGGTCGCGATAGACGGCGAGCGTGCGATCGACCATTGCCTCCGCCGAAAAATGGGGGTAGGCGCGGGCGCACTGATCGCGCATCAACCGGTGCGCGGCCGGGTGCTCGACGAGGCGGCCGACCATCGATGCGAACGCGGTCGGGTCGTCGCTGTTCGATACCGTCAGCCCGACGCGATGTTCGGCAATCAGCTCGGTCGCGCCCGACACCTGCGTGGCCACGATCGGCACCTGTGCGGCGACGGCTTCGAGGCACACGTACGGAAAACCTTCGTAGCGGCTCGGCAACGCGAGCAGGTCGAACGCGGAGAAGTAGCGGCGCGCCGCGTCGACGCGGCCCGCGACGCGCAGGTTCGCCGGCAGGTCGTGCGCTTCGTCGCCCGCGGCCCGGTCGAAATCGCCGGAGCCGATCGCGACGACCTGCACGCGGTCGCCGAAGCGTTCGTCCAGTACGCGCGCGATCCGCACGAGGCGGTCGACACCCTTCTGATGATCGAATCGCCCGACGAACCCGACGACGAACGGGTGATCGGCCAACCCGAGCGCGATCCGTGCCGCCTGGCGCGCGAGCAGCGCCGGCGGCGTGACGCCGTTCTCGACGAGCCGGATGCGGCCGCGCGCGATGCCGAGCGCATGCAGGTGATCGGCTTCGTCCTGCGACACGGCGATCACCGCGTCCGAGCACGCGTTGCCGAGCACGCGCTCGATGCCGCCGTAGAACGCGCGCTTCGCGGGCGACAGCGTCGGGTTCAGCGTATAGACCGCATGCGGCGTATAGACCTGCTGCCATGGCCCGCGGCACAGGCGCGCGAGCGCGCCGGCTTTCGAGCTGTGGCTGTGCACGATGTCGGGCCCGATCCGGCGCAACAGCCGGCGCAGCGCAAGTACGCCGCGCAGGTCGTGGGCGCCGACCGCGCGCTGCAGCGGCAGCCGGTGGAACGTCTTGCACTGCGCGGCCGCGCCGGCCAGCATCGCGTCGTCGAAGCGTTCGCCGCGCGGCGCGATCAGGTGGATTTCCGCGTGTCCGCGTGCGTGCAGCCCGGCGATCAGGTCGGTCAGGTGGACGGCGACGCCGCCGCCGGCCGCTTCGACGACGAGCGCGATGCGCAGCGGCGGCGCGGCGGTCGCCGGGGGCGCCGGCGGGTTCGTATCGGGTTGAAGGGTCACGCGATCGTCGAGTGAAGGCGCGAATGCGATGTCGCTCATGCGGACCTCCGCAGCAGACGTTGAAGTGCCGCGCGTAGGCGGGCGAGGTGCGTACAGCGCTGCGTGTCGCACGTGTAGCGGTAGGCTTCGTAGCGATAGCCGCCGTATTTCGAGCCGAAGGCCGATGCGCCCGCGCGCGGATCGAGGCCGTTCAGCACGACGCCGGGCTGTGCGTCGGACCGCTGCGGCAGGCGTTTCGCGGCTTCGACGAGTTCGCCGGCCCGCGTCGAGCCCGCGCGTGCGACGAGCAGCGTCGCGTCGGCATGGGCGCCGAGCCAGGTCGAGTCGGTGGCGGCGAGCAGGGGAGCGGAATCGACGATGACGAGGTCGTAGCGCGCGCGCAGCGACGCAAGCAGCGCGCCGAGGCCGGCCTGCTGCAGCAGCGCGGTCGGCGCGGGCGGCAGTTCGCCGGTCGGCAGGAGATCGAGATTCGGCGCGACGTTGCGCTGGATGACCTCGTCGGCGCTCGCATGGCCGCCGAGCAATGCCGCGAAGCCCGCGCCGCGTGCGAGTCCGAAGTACTGGTGCAGGTAGCCCTTGCGCAGGTCGCCGTCGATCAGCAGCACGCGCCGGCCGCTCGCCGCGTGCACCGCCGCGAGGTTGACCGACACGAACGACTTGCCGGTGCCGGGTGCGGGACCCGTGACCAGCACGAGCGGATGCGCGCAATCGGCGAGCGCGAAATGCAGCGCGGTTTGCAGGCTGCGCAGCCCTTCGATCGCCGGCTCGTACGGATCGTCGTAGGCGAGCACATGCCGGCCCGTGTCGTGTTGCTCGATCGCACGCATCAGCTTGCGCTGGCGGGCGGCCGCAGGCAGCACCGCACGCACCGGCAGCGACGTGTGGCGTTCGATCTCGTCGACGGCGGTCAGGCCGCCGTACAGGAATTCGCGCGCGAACGCGGCGATCAGCCCGAGCGCGAGGCCGGCGAGCGCGGCGGCGGCGATCACGACCGGCCGGTTCGGCCGCACCGGATCGGCCGGCGCGACGGCCGCATCGACCACGCGCACGCTCGCCGTCCTGCCGGCCTGCACGAGTTCGAGCTGCTGGGTGTTGTTCAGCAGCGCGGTGTACAGGTCCGCGTTCACCTTCACGTCCAGGCGGGCGCGCACTTCCTCGCTTTGCTGCGCGGGCAGCCGCGCGATGCGCGCGTCAAGCGCGCCCTGCTGGCGCTTCAACGTCGCGAGCTGCGCGTCGAGCGCGGCCATGTCGGGGTGCGTCGGCAGGAAGCGGCGCGACAGTTCGTCGTGCTTCTGCTGCAGTTCGAGCACGCGCGTCTGCAGGTCGGCGCCCTGCTGCAGGACGACCTTGCCTTCTTCCTCGAGATCGACCGAGCTGGTGCGGCTGCGCAGGGTCGCGTAACGCGTTTCCGCGCGCTCGAGCTGACCTTTCACGATCGGCAGCTGCTCGTTCAGGAACGCGAGCGATTGCGCGGCCTCGGCCGTGCGGCGCGCGATGTTCTGTTCGACGTAACGGTTGGCGATCGCGTTGAGCGTAGCGCTGATGTCGACGGGATCGTGGCCGCGCAGCGATGCGACGAGCACGCCCGATTGCTTCACCTTCTCCTGGACGTCGAGCGCATTGCGCAGCGTGTCGATCGTTTCCGCGCGCGATTGACGCACCAGCGTGAAGCGCGTGCCGGGCAGCGCGTCGAAGCCGGTGATGTCGATGTGCAGCGGGCCGTGGCGCGTGTCGAAGGTTTCCGCGCGGCCGATCGTGCCGACCGCATCGGCCTTCATGTCCGAGCCGGTGAGCCGGTAACGCGTGGCGTCGAGCCGCACGACCTGGAACGTGTCGCCTTCCGCACGCGTCGGGACGTCGAAGCGCACGACGTCGATCCACTCCTGCCCCCATGCGTAGCCGCCGAAGCCGAACAGGCCCGGCTTCACCGCGCCGTCGTTGAAGCGCGCGACGAACGCGCCGATCACCGGCACGCGTGCGGGCGTCGCGACGATATAGGCGCGCAGGTCTTCCACCGCGCGCGTGACGACGAGCCGCGACGACAGGATCTGCGCCTCGGCCGACGCGGGCGACGCGACGTTGAAGAACGACGCGGCGTCGCCGAGCAGGTTCTTCGATGCGGCGTCGGTCGCATCGTCGGTCTGGATCATCAGGTCGGCCTGGTAGGTCGGCGGCGCGACGAACGCATACAGCGCGCCGGCGGCGACGCAGGCCGCCGTGATCGACGCGATCGTCCAGCGTGCCTGGCGCAGGACGTCGAGCACGCGGATCAGGTCGATCTCGCGTTCGGGAGAAGCGGAACTCGTCATGGCTGGGATTCGGAGAAAGAGGCGGTGACGTGCGGCCAGCGCGCGGCGAGCCGCGGTAGCCAGCTGCCGACCGCGAGATCGATCAGCGCCGCGCAGCGCACGAAATCGTCGCGCGTGCCGCGATAGGGATCGGGGACGTCGAGGCCGAGCGGCGCACCGTCGGCTATTCGCGCGTATTCGCCGAGACGGAACACGCGGCCGCGCAGGAACGGGTGACGCGCTTCGAGCACGCGGCGCTGCTTGCCGTCCATCACGAAGATCAGGTCGGCCTGCGCGCACAGCGCGGCCGTCACCGGCCGGGCCGCGTGCGCGTCGAGGCTCAGCCCGCGCGCGGCGGCCATGTCGCGGGCCAGCGGGTCGGCCGGGCGGCCGTTCGGCGGCGCGAGGCCGGCCGAGCCGGTCCGCGCGTGCGGCAGCTTCGCCGCGAGCAGGGCGGCCGCGAGCGGGCTGCGGCACACGTTGCCTTCGCAGACGACGAGCAGGAACGGGGGCGGGTTCGGCATCATTTCGTGGCGATCCCGGCGGCGACGCCCGTGTTCACGCTGGGCAGCAACAGGCTCAGCACGCGGCTGATGCGGACGAGCCCGTTGCCGTCGACGTAGACGATGTCCTTCGGCTCCAGCTCGAACTGGTTCGCGAGCACCATCGCGACGGGCGAGCGCGCGTCGAGATGGAACACCGTCGGCGTGCGGCCCTGCGCGCCGCGGATCACGAACATCTGCGCGGCATCGGCGGTATTGGAATTGATGCTGCCGGCTTGCAGCAGCGCGTCGCTCAACGTCAGGCGGCCGTCGCGCTTCGGCAGCGCGAGCATCGGGCGGTTCACCTCGCCCATCACGTACACGCCGTTGCTGTCTCGCGCACCGACGCGCAGCAGGTCGCCGCCGCGCAGCACGATGCGCGACGGGTCGCGGTGGCGTTCGATCAGGCGCGCCAGGTCGATGCGCACGGGCGTGCCGTCGCGCACGATCGTCACGTCGCTCTGATCGGCGCCCGGCGTGAAGCCGCCGGCGCGCGCGATCGCGTCGGCGAGCGTCATCGGCACGTCGTTGACGGGCAGCGCGCCCGGCGTGTGGACTTCGCCGTCGACGTACACCTGCTGCGAACGGAATGACGCGATGCGCAGCGTGACCTGCGGCTCGCGGTAGAGCTTGCCGAGCGCCTGCTTCACGCGCGCCTGCGCGTCGGCGGCGGTCAGCCCGGCGACCTTCAGCACGCCGGCATACGGGAACGTCAGGTTGCCGCGATCGTCGACGACGAAGCCGGCAACCGGGTCGGCCGACCGCGGCGGCGTCTGCTGTGCGCCGCCTTGGGCTGCCGCGAGTTCCGGGTGATCCCACACGGTGATCTGCAGCACGTCGCCCGGCCCGATCCGGTAGGCCGACGACGCGCGCGATGCGGCCGGCGTGTCGAACGACGCCGCGGCCGCATCGCGGGCCGCGCGCTGCCGCGCGATCAGCGACGGATCGATGTCGACGATCGGCGGCGTGGCGACGGCATCCCCGCCCGCGGGCTGCGCACGAACCGGCGTGCCGGCCGTGGTCGATGCGGCCGCGGCGCGTGCTTCGGCCACGCGCGAGTCGGCCGCGGCCGGCGCGGGCGCGCCGTCCTCCGGCGTGTCGGCGAGCCAGCCGAGATACGACGTGTTCATCTTCATGCCGGGCGCGAACGCGCATCCGGACAGCGCTACGCAGGCCGTCAGGACGAGCGCGAGCGCACCGTGGCGGCGCGCGGCCGCCGATGCGATCGAGGGTGTCATGAGTTCCTTCCAGTTGCGCCGCGCGTCGGGAGACGGCGGCGGCGCGGGAGCGGGTCTGCCGAAGCAGGGGCCGCCGGGTCAATCGAAGCAGCCGCGGCGGCGATGCCGCTGCGGCGAACGGCATGCGCCGTTCAGTACGCGTTGGGATGCACGATCCCTTTCAGCACCGTCGCGCCGATGATTCGCAGGTCGAGCGCGAACGACCAGTTGCGCAGGTAGTACAGGTCGTACTCGACGCGCGACTGCATGCTTTCGAGCTGTTCGGTCGCGCCGCGCAGCCCGTTGACCTGCGCCCAGCCGGTGATGCCCGGCTTGATCCGGTAGCGATGGATGTAGCCGTCCACGAGCGTGCGGTACTGCGCGTCGTGTTCCACCGCATGCGGACGCGGACCGACCACCGACATGTCGCCGAACAGCACGTTGATGAACTGCGGCAGTTCGTCGAGGCTCGTGCGGCGCAGGAACGCACCGACCTTCGTCACGCGAGGGTCGTTGCGGGTCGCCTGCTCGACCTTGCCCGGTTGCGCGGCATGCACGCGCATCGTGCGGAACTTGTAGATGTCGAACGTGCGGCCGTCGCCGCCGCGTCGCTTCTGCGTAAACATCACCGGGCCCGGCGAGCTCAGCTTGATCGCCGCGGCGATCGCGAGCAGCAGCGGCATCAACACGATCAGCACGGCAGTCGCGAATGCGCGATCGAATACCGCCTTCACCCACAGCGCGCCGCGCGACAGCGGCGGCGCGGCGAGCGAGATCGCCGGTTCGCCGAGGATTTCGTCGACCTGGCTGCCGAACAGCGCGTGCTGGCTCACGTCGGGCATCAGGCGCAGTTCGACGAAATCGTTGCGGAATTCGTCGATCACGCGCGTGATCGCGGCGTCTTCCGCGAGCGGCAGCGCGATCCACACTTCGTCCGCGCGCTGGCGGCGCGCGCATGCGGCAAACGATGCGAGATCGGTCGTGACGAGCGCGTCGCCGGCGAGCGTCAATTCGCGGCCGCCCGTGCAATACGCGCTGACGAGCCGGTAGCGCGTACTGCCGGCCGCGTCGAGCGACGCGACGATTCGCGCGAGGCGCTCGCCGCTGCCGACGACCGCGATGCGGGCGGGCGTCGCCGGCACGCGCAGGCTGCGCCGGCGCGCGATGCTCAGTGCGATCCGGAACACGACCAGCACGATCCCGACCTCGATCGTCCAGTCGAAGAACCACGTCAGCATCATCACGGTCGCGGTGGTCAGCGCGATCATCTTCAGGAACACGAAACCCTGAACGACGAGCCACAGCGCGAGCGTGCGGACCGCATAGCGCGTCGCTGGGCGCGGCCGCCCATCGAGACCGATGCCCGCCAGTCGCAGCAGGAACGCCGCGAGCAGCGCGCTCACGCCGATCAGCAGCCATTCGATCGCAAGCGCGTCGAGATTCCACAGTGAACCGTGGTGCGTGAGTACCGCGATCGCGACGATCGCCGCGACATCGACCATGCAGACGACGATCTCGCTGCGCGGCCCGTGCTTCTTGTTCATTTCATCCGCCATCCTTGCCGTTGCGCACCGTCCGGAATGGCGGTGCGTCCGCGTTCGTGCAACGCTCCGCAGAGCGGTCTGCTGCCCGGCGTGTTGCACGATGCGTTCGGGCAGTACGGCGAGTCTAGGAGCGATGACGGGGCGAGACCATCGGACTGCGGGCGGTCCGCAAGGGCACTTCGATCGGACTGCGCCTCAACGGGCTAGGACTCGCTCCCGATGACGTCAGGGATTGTCAAACCGCCTGTGGACAGGCGATTGGCACACGCTGTCGGAACGCTGTGGTGATGGCACCGACGACGGCGGCTCGCGATGCGGCGTCGTCATGCCGCCACCGACTGCGCGGCCAGCAACGGTGCGAGCGATCGGGCTTGCGGATGGCGGCCGATCGTTGCCAGCGCGTCGGCTTCGAGCCGGCGACGCTGCGCGGCATCGCGAACGAGTTCGGCGCAGGCATCCACCAGCGCGTCATACGGCGCCGCGCGGAAGCCGTTGGCGTAATCGGGATCGACCGACGTCGTCGGCGACACTTCGCCCACGATCGCCTTGCCGTTCGTCATCAGATAGAACGCGCGCACCACCTCGAAAATGTGCGACGCGTAGTGATGCAGATTCAGCACGACCTTCGCACGCGCGATGAACGCGTCGCGCTCGGCGCCGTAGATGCCGCCGCTGACGATCCCGACGTTCAGCCCGCGCGCCTGCAGCGCGTCGAGGATCGCCGCGCGGCGCGGGCCGATCGTGCCGTAAAACAGCACGTCGATATCCTGCTCGATGTCATCCGGAATGCGGCGCAGCTTCGGATGGAAACCGAGTTTCAGGTAGCGCGCATGCTCGATGCCGAGGCTATGCAGTTTCGCGAGATTGCGCGCGCTGTAATCCCAGGTTTCGTATCGCGATGCCCATCGATAGATGTTCCGGTTCCACGGCTGTTCGTCGACATGCAGCTGCTCGGTATTGACGACGATCGTGTCGTCCGGTACGTGCTCGGTCACGCCTGGATCGGCGAGATGGCAGCCGATCAGGATGTTCCGTGCATCGAACATCATGGTGTTCTCGTTGAAGTGAACCGCGTGGCCGAGATCTTCGAGCCCGTACGCGATCGCCTCGGCGAGTTCCGTGAAGGCGCCCGAATGCGCGTAGCCGGGCGGGCGAACGAGGCAGAGGTTGTAATCCATGACGAATCTCCTGTCGGGACGGCGACCGTCAGCCGGCCAGGCGGCGAAGATCGGCGGCGACCGCATCCATGACCGGCTGCCAGTCCGCGAACGTCGTCTGCCGATACAGCGACGCACTCGGGTAGAACGGGCTGTCGCGGCGGTCGTGCTGCCAGACCCAGTGCGGGTTCGCATCGAGCAGCACCCACGTGCGCTGGCCGAGCGCGCCGCTCAGGTGTGCGGCCGACGTGCAGACGGTGATCACGAGATCGAGTGCGCCGACGAATGCGGCGGTGTCGTCGACCGTGCGCCATTCGCGCGTGCAGTCATTCACGACGAAACCGGCCGCGCGGGCGGCTTCGATGTCGTGCTGCGCGCCCGGTTGCAGCGAGTAGAACGCGACGTCCTGCTGCAGGCCGCCGAACGCTTCGGTAAAACGCTCGAGGCCGACGCGGCGAAAGCGGTTGCGCTGGTGCGACAGACTGCCCGTCCACGCGAGGCCGACCTTCAGCCGCTTTTCGCCCGCGAGCGCTGTGCGCCACGCATCGGTGGCTGCCGGGTCGGCGTGGAGGTACGGCGCCGTCGTGGCGAGCGCGTCGCCGTCGAGGCCGAGCATTCCGGGGATGCTCATCAGCGGCAGCTCGACATCGAATGCGGGCAGATCCTCGATGCGCGTGCTGGTGTCGAACACGTCGACATGCGTTGCCAGGCTGCGCCCGAACAGGTCGCCCATCACCGGAAACGCATTCCACACGATCCGGCCGCCGTCGCGATGCACGCGTTCCGCAAGCAGCGGCATGTAGCGGCAGAATTGCAGTGCGTCGCCGAGACCCTGTTCGCCCCACACGAGCAGCGTCTTGCCCTTCAGCGATTCGCCGCGCCAGCGCGGAGCGGCAAACGCCGGCAGTTTGCCGCGCAGTTCGGCCGAGCCTTCCCAGCGCGCTTCGTAATGGGGCCAGCCCGACGCGAAGTCGCCGCGCGCAAGCCGGAGCAGCGACAGATTGTGGCGATACGTCGGGTTGTGCGGCGCGAGTTCGACGGCGCGTTGCGCGTGCGCCTCGGCCTGGCCCCACCATTGCGCTTCCTTCATGGCCGTCGCCGCGTTGTTCGCGGCCAGCGCGCTGTCGGGCGCCAGCGCGACCGCACGGGTGGCCGCGCGCAATGCGCCATCGAGATCGAAACGGTCGATGCGCGTGACGACCGCATTGATCCACGCGCGTGCGTCGTCGGGGTCGTCGTCGAGCGCGCCTTCGATGAGCGCGAACTCCAGATCGGGATCGCCTTCCGTCAGCCGGATCGCGAGCGCGAGATTGTTCTTCAGCGACGGCCACGCCGGCGCGAGTTCGAGTGCGCGGCGATAGGGCGCGATCGCATCCGCGTGGCGTCCCGCCATCTGCATCGCGTAGCCGCAGTTGAATGCCGCTGCCGGCGAGTCCGGACGCAGTTTCCAATGGGCGGCGGCCAGATGGGCGGCGCTCGCCGTTTCACCGCGATCGATCAACGTTTGCGTGGCGGTGGCGACGGCGTTGTCGTCGATATCGACCGAGGCGGCATCGGCTCGCGTGGCGAGCGTCGTGTCGTCGGTGTCGGCGAGCGTGGGCGTGTCGTGGGGCGTGATCTGCATGTCGGGGCTCCGGGGGGGCCGGCCGCGTTCGAGGCAGCGGCCGGTGGCGGGGTTTGTCGTGAGGGCGCCAGCGGCTTGCACGCATGGGCACAAGCAGCATGGCGCCGGCTTGACGTCCACTTTATGGATCCGCACTCGGCAACTGAATAAGACCAGTCCGAATCGACGAGGCCCCGCGATGCGTCCCCCGGTCACGAACGCGCCGTTCGGTCACGTTTGTAGTCCCAGTCCTATTTTTGGGTTCGCCGTTCGCCAATAAGACTCGTCTGATAGAGATCGCGTGCAGCGATCTTTGTAATACGCAGTATTCCGGCCGACGTCGTTCGGCAACTATCAGACAGGGAGTACTGACGATGAGCGCAGCAGATTTTCTGGTGAAAGGCACCGTGATCGGGATGGTCGCGAGCGCGGCCACGGTCGGGATGGTCCACGTGGCGGTCGAGTTCGGCACGCGTTGGTCGTCGAGCGGGATGGTCGTGACGACGGCGACCGCCTTGCTGATGGCGATGCTGCTGCTCGTGCCGCCGCTCGTTACCGCATGGCGGAACCGCAAGGACGTGGTCGATCCGCTCTACGAGCCGGCGGCATTGAAGCCGACGCTGCAAGGGCGGACGATCGGCATTGTCGTCGGCATCGTGTTCGGCATCTCGATCGTGACGGGGTGGTGACGATGTCGATGCCCGTTACCGATCTTCGCGACGCAACCATGGCGCCGGTACGCGCTTCCGCCGTCGATGTGCCGTCCGTCTGCAACACGCTTCGCGTGATCTCGCTGCAAGGCGAGCGTGGCCGCCGCGACGCGTTTCGTGCGAACAATCCGACGCTCGCATTCGAATTCGTCGACGCGGTCGACGGCCGTGCGCTCTCGGACGACGATATCGCGCGAAGCGGCCTGTTCGCGCCGGCGCTGCCGTACACGCGCGGCGCGATCGGCATCGCGATGACCACGCATCGCCTGTGGACCGACATTGCCGCAGGCAACGAGCTCGTGACGATCGTCGAGGACGACGCGATCTTCCGCCCGGACTTCGACGAGACGGCGATGCAGTTCCTCGCCGCCCATGCCGGCCGTTACGACTTCGTCGCATGGGGCTACAACTTCGACTCGATCCTGCGCGGTGCGATCTTCAACAGCCGCGCGCCGGTGACGATGCGCTTCGACGAAGCGGCGCTCGCGCAGGCCGTCGACGATTTCCGCACCGACCGCGGGCCCGTGCTCGTGATGGACCTGCTCGAGTTCTACGGGATCTGCGCGTACACGATTTCTCCGGCCGGCGCGCGGTTCCTGCTCGACCATTGCTTTCCGCTGCAACCGGAGACGCTGTTCTCGCACGGGCTCGGCCGCACGCTGCCGAACTACGGGATCGATGTCGCGATGAACAAGTTCTATGGCGCGATGCGCAGCGTCGCCGCCTTTCCGCCGCTCGCCGTGACGATGAACGCGCGCGAGACGTCGACGATTCAACGGTGACGCCGTGCGGAATAGGACCAGGCTGATTGTGCAGACGCCGTATGCGCTTCGACAATGCGAAGGTCGGGCAACTGCATGGTACGCGCCCGATACCTCGTATCCGAAGCCATGCTTCGTTGGACGCGCTGCCCGTTCGCCGGGCAGCGCATTTTTCTCCGCGCGAGGCCGACGCGAGCGGCGTTGCCGGCGCGGCCCGGTCAGGATGGCGCGAGGTGAATGCCTTGCGGCGACCGGTGGGCTCGGTCGCGTCTGCACCGTTCGGGTCGCAGGTTGGGAGAACGCTGCCACATGCGAGCGCAGGGCATTCATCTCTGTCGTTTCCTCCGTCGATCGTCGGTGTGCTGCCGGCGATGGCCGTTCTGCAAGACGACATGCGGCCGGTTCGCCCGGTTCGCACTTCAGGTCCGGCCGCGGCGCGATCGCACGCGCGGCCTGTCAGGCGCCGACCGGGTCGGTTGCCCGCGGTGAAGCTGCCGCATCTCCTCCTGGCCGCCATCGCGTGCGGCATCTCCCTCCATCGATGAAGGAATCGTCATGAAGAAGCATCACATTTCCATTATTTCCACGCTGATCGCACTCGCGTGCGCCTGCGGCGCCCCTGTCGCACGCGCCGCAGGCACCAAAACCGAAACGCCGCTGCCGCCGGGCGTCGAAGCGGTCGTCAACGACACCCCCATCGCGCGCAGCGACGTGGACGTCCTGATCCATCAATGGGGTCAGGCGGATACGCCGGCGCTGCGCGAACAAGCCAGGCGCGAGCTGATCGCCCAGCACCTGGTCGAGCAAGCGGCGGAAAAGGCCAACTACGGTAGCCGCCCCGAAGTGAATCGCGTCGTGATGCGGGCGCGCACGGTCGCGGCGACGGATCTCTACCTGCGCGACAACCTGCATCCGCAAGCGGTGACCGACGCGCAGGTGAAGGCGCGTTACGACGACGTCGTCGCGAATGCCGCGCAGTTCGAATATCGCGCGGACGTGATCGCCGTGGCCGATCCGGCCGAAGTGAACGCGCTGGTCGCGGAGCTGAAGCAGGGTGCGGCGTTCGACGCGGTGGCGAAGAAGTACAACACGACGCCGAACGGCGGCGTCGCGCAGTGGGTCGAGCTGCGCACGCCGGTGGCCGAGGGGAAGACGGGCGGTTTGCCGTTGCCGCTCGCGCAGGCGATCACGTCGCTGCAGCCGGGTGCTGTCGCAGGCCCGATCCGGGTCGGCAACGCGTTCGCGATCGTGAAACTCGACGAGAAGCGCGCGACGGTCGTGCCGACCTTCGAGGCGGCGAAGAACGTGCTGCGTCAGCAGCTCGAAGCGCAGGCGCAGCAGCGCGCGATGACGGCGCTGGTCGACAAGCTGGCCGGGCAGGCGACGATCCAGCAGTAAGCGGCTCGCGGTTCAGGCATGCCTCATGAATATCGGCCCGTTGCTCGAATCGAGTACGGGCCGATTTTATTTCGGCGCATGACCGAACAGTCTCGGGTCGAGTGTGAAGGGCACAGTGCCGACTACCTTGACGGCTTTCATGTCCGGATGCGAAGGGTTCAACAATAGATTGAAATCGGTCGGACACACTACCGACGGCACACGCATAGCCAGTTGTTTGCCGGCCTCCAGCCACTGCTGACCCAGCTCCATCGTGGCTTCGGGATCGCGCGTCAAGTCCGCCCAGCCATCCGGTGGTGTCGGAATGAACGCCTCGTCATAAATGACGTCTGGTAATTCCAATGTCACCAAGTGATACCCGCCGGCCGGCATCAAGCCAGCCATGTGTACTAGCGCTTCGAGCAGTGCGGTTGAAGCATGAAGACATGTGTACACAACGCGCATTCCGCGCGGGTTCCAACGTCCGCCGGCCAACGCGGCACCATTGCCGCTCAAGTCATCGGCCCGGTAGTAGCCGCGCCGCTCCTTGGCGAGCCGATACAGTTTCATGCGCCAATTCCGTAAATGACGCGCATCAGCAGATCCCGTACTCGGTCATATCCAGGTTGGGAATCCAGGACTTCGAGCGGCCGCAACCCGGCAAGCTCGGCATGTGGCAGTTGCATCCATTCTGCGGCAAGCGCTTCGTTCTCGAATACGTCCATCGCGAGCCGAAAGACGTAGAGCACGCGTGCGACACGATCGGATTCTGCAGGGGATAGACGTTCCTCGCGCGCGATCTTGCGCAGGATCGTGGAACTCGGAAGGCCGAGTCCAGCGAGCAGCGTTTGGACTGGCACATTCAAGAGATTCTTCGCGACACGATCGATAATGCTGGCCTCCATCCCTTCACGAATTTGCCGGCGTTGCTCAAGGGCATCGAACTGGCCGAGGAACATCTCGATATCGCGACCGTGAGAGCCGAGTTGTTTAGAGCCGACGGTCGGCTTGGCCGCTTTCACGGCAGCCGGGCGAGTAGCTGATTGCCGGCCAGCAGATTGATTCCGTGCCATGATGATGTGCCTCTCAAATGAGAATTTCGACATTCTCATTGTAGAGTCGTTCAAGTGAGAGTCAAGACTTTCCCGTTTGGTAAGCATGCTGATGCTCCAGAGGTGGGGGCAACCGACTATGGCCAGGGGCAGCACTGTGGGAGAAGAATCAGCCCAGTCCGATTGGTTGTAACGATTGTTCACGTTAAATTGAACGAGTGTGGCGCCGAAGTCGCTTCGGCGGCGGCCGTTGGGCCCGGCCGTCGTCATGCTATGTATTTGATAGCACCTACTCCTAACGCTGCCTCATGCGAGCGCCGAGGCGCTTCCGGCCGCCACACATTTCTTTAAGCCTGCGTCGCAGGCCGTCAGACCGAAACCGTAATCCCCGCCGGCCCGAATTCCCCCGCCGGCTTCACCACGATCTCCACATGCTGGCCGAAAGACGCCAGCGTCAGCATCAGTTGATCCAGCGTTACGTTCCGGAGCCGCTCGCGCTGCTCGGGCGTGACGACCGGCCGGGCCATTTCGGCGAGCGCCGCCGCCTCTTCTTCGGTCAGGCCGCGAGACACCATCAATGCATTGAGTTTCAGTACGAGCATGGATTTGGCCGCCAGTTCGCCGACGTCGTAATAGTCGAAATCATCCGGCACGTTGTCGGCGTGTTGATTCGATGTGTCGTAGTTCATTACGCTTCCTCCGTCAACACCGACAGTTGCCGCTGTTGCCCGCTGCCGCAATCGACATCGGGGAATCCATCCTTTCCGGCAGGGCTCGGGGCCGTTTCATCGATCGGCGTGATCACCAGCCGCTTGTGCGACACCTCGATATGCAGACGCTGTTCGGGATCGAAACCCGCCGCCTCGATCCATCGGCCGGACAACTTCATCCACAGATGCACGACAGGCGGCGCCATGTCGGCGAGCCTGATATGCGGGACGATACGGCGGGATTGAAGAGACGAACGAGGGGAGACAAAACGATCGCGGAAATACGTCGGTGCGTTATGATTCGCGCCAGCCATGGTCAACTCCTTGGAAGTTGGTTGTGGTCAGCGGCCCGCAGGTGCTGTTTCACCTGCGGGCCGCGCTCGTTTACGCAACGGATTTCGAGTACCGCTCCGTCACATGCATCGCATGTCGAAGCGGCCTGAGAACCCTGGCGAAAACGTGCAACCACTGTAGTCGAGAACATCCGGCGTCAGGGATCAGTCACGTACGAATTCATCGGTGTTGGCCATCAGGCCAGTACGTCAAACGCTTGCTGCATAACGAATCCAGCGCGATCACGTCGGCTGACCACATCGTCAATTAATTTCCGATGTGTCAGAAATCGTTTCAATCGACGATTCGATCAGCCTGCCGCGCGCCGCATCAGGATCTCGTTCGCGCTCTGTCGATAGCGCTCGAACTCCCGCGCGAACGCCGCCGCATCCCCTGCCAGCGCCAGCGCTTCCATCGACGCGCAGAGCCCTGAAATCTCCCGCTCGCCGATCATCGCGAATGCGCCGCGCATGCTGTGAATCTCCGATCGCGCGACCTTCAGGTCGCCGTCTTGCAACGCCCGCGCGATGGTCGTGCTCGAGCGTCGCGTCGCATCGACGAGCACCGTATGCAGGTCTTTCGGCAGCGGGCCGGACGCGCGCGCCGGTACCGGCGGATACACCGGCCGCCGCCACGTGCCGGCGTACTTCGCGATCGCCTGTTCGAGCGATTTCAGCGACGTCGGCTTCGTGACGATCTCGTCGATACCTGCTTCCCACGCCAGCCGCAACTCGTCCGGTTCGGCATGCGCGGTGACCGCCAGGATCGGCTGCACGCGGCCGCGCTCGCGCAGCACGCGGGCGAACGCGTAGCCGTCGAGGCCCGGCATGTTGAGGTCGGTGAGCACGACCGCATAGTCGTGGCGGTCCACCAGATCGAGCGCGTCGGCGACGTTCGACGCGATATCGGCCTGATAGCCGAGTACGTCCAGCTGATCGTGGACGAGCGAACGGTTGACCGGATTGTCGTCGACGAACAGCACGCGCACGTCCGGCGCATCCTCGGCCGACCGCGCTTGCGCGGCGCCGGGCTGGCGGTCGAGCGGCAGCGGCAACGTGACCACGAACGTCGAACCCACGCCCGGCACGCTGTTCGCGTCGATGCGCCCGCCCATCGATTCCGCGAGCTTGTAGCTCAGCGCGAGCCCGATGCCGGTGCCGCCGAAGCGGCGCGCGATCGATTCGTCGGCCTGCGCGAACGGCTCGAACACGTGCGCCAGCTGGTCGGCCGTCATGCCGATGCCCGAATCGCTGACGCGGATCGTCACGGGCGTCGCGTCGCCCGACGGCGCCGACACCGACAACGCCACCGCGCCGCGGTCGGTGAACTTGATCGCGTTGCTGACCAGGTTCACGACGATCTGCCGCACGCGCATCGGGTCGCCGAGATACGTGTGCGCGACCGCGGGATCGACGTCGATGCGCAATGCGATGCCTTTCGCGCCGGCCACCGGCTCGAACAGGTCCGCGACGTCGCGCATCAGCTCGTCGATCCGGAAGCCGGTCGCTTCGAGCGTCATCCGGTCGGCTTCGATCTTCGTCATGTCCAGCACGTTGTTCAGCATGTCGAGCAGCATCCGCGCGGCCGACGTGACCGCATGCAGGCGTGGTTTCTGCCGGCTCGGGTCCGGCGCCTTGTCGAGCAGTTCGAGATTGCCGAGCATCGCGTTCAACGGCGTGCGGATCTCGTGGCTGATCGTGGCGAGGAACGTCGACTTCGCGCGGTTCGCGCTGTCCAGCGCGCGTTCGGCGTCGGCGCGCGTCGTGATGTCGGAGAAGCTGCACAGCAGCGCGTCCTTGCCCTTGTAGCGCACGCGCACGAAGTTGACGAGCAGGTCGCGCGCGCGGCCGTCGCCGAGCGTCAGCGGCAGTTCGACGTCGAGCTGGACGGGCGATGCGTCCGCGTGTTCGCGATAGCGCGCCAGCAGTCGCTCGTGCAGCGGCGGATCGCCGGCCTCGCGTTCGTACAGTTCGAGCATCCGGTTGCGCAGCAGCACCTGTCGCGTGTCGGGCGATACGAGGCCGATGCCGAACGGCGCGGTCGCGACGATCGTGCGGCTCATCCGCTCGCTTTCGAACACGCGGCGCGAGCGGCGAAACAGCGGCGCGAACACCCGCAGGTCGAACGCGATCACGAGCGTCCACAGCACGGTGAGGATCGTTGCAGTGGTGCCGAACTCGCGCAGCATCGTCGACCAGATCGCAAAGGCGATCGTGCGCCACGAGTACGCATAGACGATCGCGTAGCCGGTGTCCGAAATCCGATCGCTGATCGTGAACACGCCGTGACGGTAGCTTTCGTCGAAATGCGCGAGGCCGCGCCGCCACGTGCCTTCGGCCAGTGCGTGCTTCATCAGCGCGGCGCCGTCCTCCGCGTCGCCGGTGCGGTCGACGTCGAGCAGCACGCGGCCGTTTTCGTCGATCAGCATCGCGACCGCGTCGGCCGGCGCGTGCTTCATGCGATCGGCGATCACGTCGACGTCGAAGTCGCTCACGAAGGTCATGAAATGCTGCTGACCGTCGAAGGCGGGCTCGACGAGACGGAAGACCGTCTTGCCGGTCAGCGGATCGATCGCCGGCGCCTGCCACGCGATCCGGCGCGACAGGCGCCAGTAGCGCGCGACGGCCGGATCGGACCAGTCGGCCACGTCGAATGCGAGGTGCTGGATCAACGCATGCGTGTCACGCACGCCGATGCGCGCGAGCAGGTCGGGATACGGCATCGACGGCGGCGGCGTGATCGCGATCACGTTGCGGTCGGGGCTGTATGCATAGCCGCGCACCGCGCGGCCGGTCTGCCGCTCGGCAGCCGCGACCGAAATCGTCTGGCGCTCCATCAACTGCACGTAGCGATCGGTTTCGTGGTCGGCCAGCGCCTTCGGCGACGCGGCCACGAAGATTTCGCTCACGCCGGGCATCGGCGCGAGCAGCACGTGCCCGTCTTTTCTCAGTGCATCGGAGGCTTCGCGCGCATGCGGCGGATGGCCGTTCCACAACAGCTCGGCATTGATCACCGCGCGGCGCATCGATGCCTGTTTCGCATCCATTTCCAGTTGCACGAGCGCCTTGTGCGTCGCGAACAGGTCGCGGCGCTCGGCGATGTAGTCGCGCACCGAGCCGACGAGCAGGATGCCGGCCGCGATCAGGATCACGAGCGACAGCACGACCGCGCCGCCGTACAGCGTGAAGCGCTGATACCGGTTCAGCAGGCTCAGGTCGTGCGCATCGTCGTCGATCGACGCGAACGGCGCGCTGGCGTCCGTATGGGACGCGAAGAGATGGCGGATGGGCATGAGACGAAGACCGGTGAATCAATGCGCAAATCGGGAGACGCGCTACGGCGATGCCGGAACGCGGACGATATCCGCGAGCCGCACGACGGCGGCGCGATGCGCGGCCGGCTCGGGGAACGGGAAAATTATCGGGATAGCGGGCGGGTCTGTATGTAGGGCAGTCCGAAACACTAGCGCGCGATGGATAGGACCAGTCCTATTCAGGCAATCGGCGGCGCGGTGCGTATATAAGGCTTGCCGCGCGCTCGTGTCAAACGGAATCGTTCAAGCGAACGGCGTGTCGTGCCGCGTCTGGCACGGCCGATTGTCAAGCAACGTCATGTTAGGACTGGGCCTACGAAATAAGTCGTTGCACGTCCAGCCGTCTGATTATCGAAATGACAGGCGATCAATACATTGGCATCTGTGGACGAGGAGCGTCCTTCTCCCTTTTTCTCTACAGAGGCAATCAACATGAACAAGAGTTATCGCACCGTCTGGAACGCGACGACGGGTACATGGACGGCGGCAGCCGAAACGGCGCGGATGCGCACGAAATCGAAGTCGAATACCGCGATGCGGTCGTCGGTCACGGCGGCGGTCGCGGTGATGGCCGGCGTGGGCGGCGGTGCGATGTCGGCCGATGCGAATGCGCAGGCGTCGAACGGCAATGGGTCGCTGATCTTGTGTTCACCGTCGGGGTCATCGAGACCCGGTACGGCTTTTGGCGGCGGCTATGGCTCCGGTACTGCATTGACGGGGTGCGGAGCGCCGAACCCCATTTTCAACAACAGAACAACTTCGTTCATGTTGTACAACAACGCCAACGCGAACGGCACGTCAACGGGCTCGCGTGGGAGTGCCGGAACGGAGGCGGGGATTCAGGGAAGTACCGACGGTCACCTCACCCTCGTTGGCGGGGCGGGGGTTCACGTCATAGGTGCGGCCGACTTTTCAGCCAACGTCAACATGACGAACCACCGCATCACGGGCTTGGCCGCAGGAACGGCCGGAACGGATGCTGTTAACTTGAATCAGCTGAATTCGGCGATTGCGGCCGCCGCAGGGACGTCGAACCCGTACGTGGTGACCAATACGGGTACGTATGCGGCCGCGACGGCGGCGCGCGCAGGCGGCAGCGCGACCGCAATCGGGGCGAACGCGAATGCCGGTGGTACGTCGGCCGTGGCGCTCGGCGGGAATACCGTTGCAACCGGCCAGAATGCCGTCGCGCTCGGCACGCTCGCGAACGCGACGGGCAGTGAGACCGTCGCGGTCGGCGTGAGCGCACGTGCGACGGGGAACAATTCGACGGCGATGGGCCGGGGCGCGGCGGCGGTGTCGTCCAATGCGACTTCCGTCGGCTATAGCACCTATGCGGGCGCCGACGGCGCGACAGCACTTGGCACGACGGCGAGCGCCGTCGGCGCGAATGCCATCGCGGTCGGTCGCGGCGCGAGCACCAGCGGAACCTACGGTTCCGCGATCGGCTATTCCGCCAATGCAACCACGAACGCCGTTGCGATCGGTGTGCTCGCGAAAGCGACCTCGGCGTCGAGCGTTGCATTGGGCGAGCGCGCGAGCGCAACGGGGGCGACTGCGACCGCGCTCGGTCGCGGGGCGCTGGCCAGCGGGACGAATTCGGTCGCGCTCGGCGCGAACTCGGTTGGCGATCGCAACAATGCTGTGTCGGTCGGGTCGACTTCGCAGCAGCGACAGATCGTCAACGTGGCCGCCGGTACGCAGAATACGGACGCCGTGAACCTCGGCCAGATGAATACCGCGTTGTCGACCAAGGTCGACAACACGTACATCAAGATCGATACGCGCAACGGCACGGCCGCCGCGCAAGCAGGATCGGGCTCGGTTGCCATCGGCACGAATACGAGTGCGTCCGGATCTTACGCGACGGCGTTCGGCAATAGTGCGCGGGCCAACGGGGACAACAGCACGGCGCTCGGCTTCCAGGCAAGCAGTGCGGGCGGCGCCGCCGTCGCGATCGGCAATGGTGCGAACGCAAGCGGTTCGCATGGCGTTGCGCTGGGTGTCAACGCTGTGGCATCCCATACCGATTCGGTGGCGCTTGGTGCCCTGTCGTCGACGGACCGCAACAACAGCGTATCCGTCGGCTCGTCGACGCTGCGTCGGCAGATCACCAACGTGGCCGCCGGCACGCAAGAAACCGACGCCGTGAACGTCGGCCAACTGAATGCCGCGATCGCGGCAGGTTCGAACCCGTATGTAGCGGTGCGTGGCTCGACCGCGGCGCGCGCTTCCGGCAGCCAGTCGATTGCGATCGGCGACGGTGCGATTGCGAATGCCACGGACATCAACGGTGGTCAGACGAACATCGCCATCGGTGCCAAGGCGTACACGTCGGGCGGGTTCGGGCAACTGGCGATCGGCGAGGGTGCATCCACGACGAACACCAATGCCGGCGGGGCGATTGCGATCGGTCGCGGGGCCAAAACCACGCAACGCGGCGTGGCGCTCGGCGATGGCGCATCGGTGACGGCTCAATACGGTGTCGCGTTGGGTGACACGTCGGTCGCCGATCGAGCAAATAGCGTGTCAGTGGGTTCGGCGACGCTGCAACGGCAGATCACGAACGTGGCTGCCGGCACGCAAGACACGGACGCAGTGAACGTGGGCCAACTGAAGGACTCGGGCCTGATCGGAGACGACGGCAAGTCGATCGCCGCGGTGACGTACGACCGCAATGCGGACGGCACGCCGAACTACGGCACGGTGACGTTGGGTAACGGCGCGGGTCCGACGCAGATCAAGAACGTCGCGGATGCGACGGACGACCATGACGCGCTGAACCTCGGCCAGCTGAAGGATGCGGGCCTGGTGGGCGACGACGGCAAGGGCAACCTGACGTCGATGGCGGTGACGTACGACGGCGCCGCACGCGACAAGGTCACGCTGGCCGGCGCAGGCGGCACGACGCTGTCGAACGTGAAGGCGGGCGTGGCGAACATGGACGCGGTGAACGTAGGCCAGTTGAAGGACTCGGGCCTGATCGGCAACGACGGCAAGTCGATTGCCGCGGTGACGTACGACCGTAACGCGGACGGCACGCCGAACATGGGTTCGGTGACGCTGGGCGGCGCGGGTGCAACGACGCCGGTGGCGCTGAAGAACGTCGCGGACGCGAAGGACGACCACGATGCGCTGAACCTCGGCCAGCTGAAGGATGCGGGCCTGGTGGGCGACGACGGCGCGGGCAATCTGACGTCGATGGCGGTGACGTACGACGGCGCGGCACGCGACAAGGTGACGCTGGCCGGCGCGGACGGCACGACGCTGTCGAACGTGAAGGCCGGCGTGGCGAACATGGACGCGGTGAACGTAGGCCAGTTGAAGGACTCTGGCCTGATCGGCGACGACGGCAAGTCGATTGCCGCGGTGACGTACGACCGTAACGCGGACGGCACGCCGAACATGGGTTCGGTGACGTTGGGCGGCGCGGGTGCAACGACGCCGGTGGCGCTGAAGAACGTCGCGGACGCGACGGACGACCACGATGCACTGAACCTCGGCCAACTGAAGGACGCGGGCCTGGTGGGCGACGACGGCGCGGGCAATCTGACGTCGATGGCGGTCACGTACGACGGCGCGGCACGTGACAAGGTGACGCTGGCTGGCACGGACGGCACGACGCTTTCGAACGTGAAGGCCGGCGTGGCGAACATGGACGCGGTGAACGTAGGCCAGTTGAAGGACTCGGGCCTGATCGGAGACGACGGCAAGTCGATCGCCGCGGTGACGTACGACCGTAACGCGGACGGTACGCCGAACATGGGTTCGGTGACGCTGGGCGGCGCGGGTGCAACGACGCCGGTGGCGCTGAAGAACGTCGCGGATGCGACGGACGACCATGACGCGCTGAACCTCGGCCAGTTGAAGGACGCGGGCCTGGTCGGCGACGACGGCAAGGGCAACCTGACGTCGATGGCGGTCACGTACGACGGCGCGGCGAAGGACAGCGTGACGCTGGGCGGCGTTGGCGCGACCACGCCGGTGGCGATCCACAACGTCAAGGATGGCGAACTGTCGGCGACGAGCAAGGATGCCGTGAACGGTTCGCAGCTGTTCGCGACGAACCAGAACCTGAGCGACCTGAAGGATTCGCTGAAGGATGGCGGCGTGATCGACCCGGTGACGGGCGAATCGCTGGCTGTCGTGTACGACGGTAATGCGAAGGACACCGTGACGCTGAAGGGCGCGGACGGCACGACGTTGTCGAACGTGAAGGCCGGCGTGGCCGACAAGGACGCGGTGAACGTGAGCCAGCTGAAGGATTCTGGCCTGATCGGCGACGACGGAAAGTCGATCGCCGCGGTCACGTACGACCGTAACGCGGACGGCACGCCGAACTACGGCACGGTAACGCTGGGTAACGGCGCGGGTCCGACGCAGATCAAGAACGTCGCGACGGGCGTCGACGACCTCGACGCGGTCAACGTCAAGCAACTGAACACGGGCCTGTCCGACCTCCGCGACGAGATGTCCGGCGGCAACCTGCGCTTCGTCAAGGTCAATGCCGACCCGGTCACGGGCACGCCGGCTGTCGCCAGCGGCGCGCTCGCGGTCGCCATCGGTTCCGACGCACGGGCGACCAGCGCCAACTCGCTGGCGCTCGGCAGCGGTGCGCGCGTGACCGGCAACGGTTCGGTCGCGATCGGCTACAACTCGGTCGCGAACCAGAACAACGTCGTGTCGGTCGGCGACGTGGGCCGCGAACGCAAGATCGTCAACGTGGCGGACGGCGACGTCGCATTCCAGAGCACGGACGCGGTCAACGGCGGCCAGCTGTATGCGGCGCTGAACGACCTGTCGACGTCGGTGAGCTCGAAGACGCAACAGGCAATCGACAGCTTCTCGTCGGAGATCGACAAGAAGACGAAGGCCGCGATCGACGAGGTGAGCTCGCGCTCGATGCAGACGATGGACGTCAGCGACCCGCTCGTCGCGATCGAAGGCCTGCAGGGCAACAACGTCGCTTCGCTGAACGGCGCGGATCCGGCTACCGCAACGGCGGCCGCGATCGGCTCGTCGACGGCGGCAAGCGGCGCCAATGCGGTGGCGGTCGGCCTCCAGAGCGGCGCGGGTTCGAACAACTCGGTCGCAATCGGCAGCTTCGCGCAAACCGGCGCCGGCCAGGACTACTCGGTCGCCGTGGGTTCGAACGTCCAGACGAACGGCACGCAGGCCGTCGCGCTGGGTGCGAACGCGCAGGCGAATGGCGAGTACGCGCTGGCCGTCGGCAACAACGGCGCGCAGGCGATCGGCGACGGCTCGATCGCCGTCGGTAACGCCGCGAACGTGCGAGCCGGCTCGACCAACGCGATCGCGATGGGTACCGGTGCGAACGTGGCGCGCAGCGTCGAAGGCGCGATGGCGCTCGGCGCGAACACGACCGCGGGCGCGGCCAACAGCGTCGCGCTCGGCGCGAACGCGTTCTCGAACCGCGCGAACACGGTGTCCGTCGGTCGTGCGGGCGCGGAACGCCAGGTCGTCAACGTCGCGGCCGGCACGCAGGCGACCGATGCGGTCAACGTCAGCCAGTTGAAGGGTGTGACCGACGCGCTCGGCGGCGGTGCGGGAGTGGGCGCGGACGGCACGGTGACGAGCCCGACGTACTCGCTGGCCGATCCGGCGGATGCGTCGCAGTCGAAGTCATACAACAACGTGGGCGACGCGCTGTCGAACCTCGACGGCCGTACGACGACGAACACGCAAAACATCACCGTGATCAACAAGCAGCTGGCCGATTCGGGTCTGGTCGATCCGGTGACCGGGCAGTCGATCACCGCGGTGACGTACGACCGTAACGCGGACGGCACGCCGAACCTCGGTTCGGTGACGCTGGGCGGCGCGGGCGCGACGGCTCCGGTCGCGTTGAAGAACGTCGCGGACGCGAAGGACAACCACGATGCGCTGAACCTCGGCCAGCTGAAGGACGCTGGCCTGGTGGGCGACGACGGCGCGGGCAACCTGACGTCGATGGCGGTGACGTACGACGGCGCGGCGAAGGACAAGGTGACGCTGGCCGGCGCGGACGGCACGACGCTTGCGAACGTGAAGGCCGGCGTGGCCGACATGGACGCGGTGAACGTTTCGCAGCTGAAGGGCTCGGGCCTGATCGGTGACGACGGCAAGTCGAACGCGGCGGTCACGTACGACCGTAACGCGGACGGCACGCCGAACTACGGTTCGGTGACGCTCGGCAACGGCGCCGGCCCGACGCAGCTGAAGAACGTGGCTGACGCGACGGATGATGGCGACGCGCTGAACCTCGGCCAGCTGAAGGATGCGGGCTTGGTGGGCGACGACGGCACGGGCAACCTGACGTCGCTGGCGGTGACGTACGACGGCGCGGCGAAGGACAGCGTCACGCTGGGCGGCACGGGCGCGACAACGCCGGTGGCGATCCACAACGTCAAGGATGGCGAACTGTCGGCGACGAGCAAGGATGCCGTGAACGGTTCACAGCTGTTCGCGACGAACACGCGTGTTGGCAATCTCGAAGACTCGCTGAAGGATGGCGGCGTGATCGACCCGGTCACGGGCGAATCGCTGGCCGTGGTGTACGACGGCAATGCGAAGGACACCGTGACGCTGGCCGGCACGAACGGCACGACGCTGTCGAACGTGAAGGCCGGTGTGGCGGACATGGATGCGGTGAACGTTTCGCAGCTGAAGGGTTCTGGCCTGATCGGCGACGACGGCAAGTCGATCGCCGCGGTCACGTACGACCGTCTCGCGGACGGCACGCCGAACTACGGCTCGGTGACGCTGGGTAACGGCGCAGGCCCGACGCAGATCAAGAACGTCGCGGATGCGACGGACGACCATGACGCGATCAACTACAACCAGTTGAAGCAGTACGTCGCGGACAACTCGGGCGGTTCGGGCAATCCGCTGGCCGTCGGCTATGACGACGACACCAAGGCTCGTGTCACGCTGCAAGGCGGCGCGGACGGCACGACGATCACGAACGTGAAGGCGGGTGCGGTCACGGCCACGAGCACGGACGCGATCAACGGTGCGCAGCTGCACGGCACCGCGCAGAGCGTGGCCGATTCGCTGGGCGGCGGCGCGACGGTGGGCGCGGACGGCAAGGTGACGAACCCGACGTACTCGCTGGCGGACCCGGCGGATGCGTCGCAGTCGAAGTCGTACAACAACGTGGGCGACGCACTGTCGAACCTCGACGGCCGTACGACGACGAACACGCAGAACATCACCGTGATCAACAAGCAGTTGGCCGATTCGGGTCTGGTGGACCCGGCAACGGGCCAGTCGATCACGGCGGTGACGTACGACCGTAATGCGGACGGCACGCCGAACCTCGGTTCGGTGACGCTGGGCGGCGCGGGCGCGACGGCTCCGGTGGCGTTGAAGAACGTCGCGGACGGCGTGGAGCGTCACGACGCGATCAACGTGGGCCAGTTGCAGGACGCGGGCCTGGTTGCGCCGGTCGACCCGGCGAACCCGGGTGCGGGCCTGACGTCGCTCGCCGTCGCGTACGACGGTGTCGCGAAGGACACGGTCACGCTGAAGGGCGCGAACGGCACGACGCTCGCGAACGTGAAGGCCGGCGTGGCCGACATGGACGCGGTGAACGTGAGCCAGCTGAAGGGCTCCGGCCTGATCGGCGACGACGGCAAGGCAGTCGCTGCGGTGACGTACGACCGTAACGCGGACGGCACGCCGAACTACGGTTCGGTGACGCTGGGCCACGGCACCGGCCCGACGCAGATCAAGAACGTTGCGAATGCGACGGACGACGGCGATGCGTTGAACCTCGGCCAGCTGAAGAGCGCGGGCGTGGTGGGCGACGACGGCAAGGGCAACCTGACGTCGATGGCGGTGACGTACGACGGCGCGGCGAAGGACACCGTGACGCTGGGCGGTGCGGGCGCGACGACGCCGGTCGCACTGAAGAACGTTGCGGACGGCACGGAGCGTCACGACGCGATCAACCTCGGTCAGTTGCAGGATGCGGGCCTGGTTGCGCCGGTCGACCCGACGAACCCGGGTGCGGGCCTGACGTCGCTCGCCGTCGCCTACGACGGCGCCGCGAAGGACACGGTCACGCTGAAGGGCGCGGACGGCACGACGATCACGAACGTGAAGGCGGGCGCGGTCACGGCCACGAGCACGGACGCGATCAACGGTGCGCAGCTGCACGGCACGGCGCAGAGCGTGGCCGATTCGCTGGGCGGCAAATCGACGGTCGACGCGGACGGCAAGGTGACGAACCCGACTTACACGCTGGCGGACCCGGCGGATGCATCGCAGTCGAAGTCGTACAACAACGTGGGTGACGCACTGTCGAACCTCGACGGCCGTACGACGACGAACACGCAAAACATCACCGTGATCAACAAGCAGCTGGCCGATTCGGGTCTGGTCGACCCGGTGACGGGCCAGTCGATCGCGGCGGTGACGTACGACCGCAACGCGGACGGCACGCCGAATCTCGGTTCGGTGACGCTGGGCGGCGCGGGCGCGACGACGCCGGTGGCGTTGAAGAACGTCGCGGACGGCGTGGACAAGCATGACGCGGTGAACGTCGGTCAGCTGCAGAGCGCGGGCGTGCTGACGCCGATCGACCCGACGAATCCGGGCAAGGGCCTGACGTCGCTCGCCGTGACGTACGACAAGCACGCGGACGGTTCGGCGAACTTCGACCAGATCACGCTGAAGGGCGCGAACGGCACGACGCTGTCGAACGTCAAGGCCGGCGCGGTGAACGCGACCAGCATGGACGCGGTGAACGGCTCGCAGCTGTACGGCGCGTCGAAGAGCGTGGCGGATGCGCTGGGCGGCGGCTCGACCGTCGACGCGAACGGCAACGTGACGAACCCGACGTACACCGTGAACGACAAGACGTACAACAACGTCGGCGACGCGATCGAGAACATCTCGAGCAGCCTCGTCCACGGCTCGATCGGCCTCGTCCAGCAGGACGCGGACACGCGCGAGATCACGGTCGCGAAGGACACGGACGGCACGTCCGTGAACTTCACGGGCACGGCGGGCGACCGCGTGCTGACCGGCGTGGGCGCCGGTGCGGTGAGCGCGACGAGCCGCGACGCGATCAACGGTGCGCAACTGCACGGCACCGCGCAGAGCGTGGCCGACGTGATCGGCGGCGGGACGACGGTCGATGCGGACGGCAAGCTCGCGGATACGTCGATCGAAGTGAACGGCAGCAAGTACAAGACCGTGGCCGAAGCAGTCCAGGCGGCGGCGCAGTACGGCGCGACCGATTCGCTCGCGGTGCGTTACGACCTGAACAAGGACGGCACGCCGAACTACGGCTCGGTGACCCTCGGCGGCTCAGGCGCGGCGCCGGTGCGCCTCGGCAACGTCGCGGACGGCTCGAGCCGGTATGACGCGGTGAACTTCGGGCAGTTGAGCGAACTGAACGACAAGATCGGCGGCCTCGACGACCGTGTCGGCGAACTGGAGCGGAACCCGGGCACGGGCAATCCTCCGGGCAACGGCGGGTCCGGCAACGACTACTTCGCCGGCACCGACGTGGGTACGGACGGCACGACGAAGGCGAACGCCGGCGGCGGCACGGGCAACACGGCCGCGGGTTCGGGCGCGACGATCGGCACGGGCGCGAACAACGCCACGGTCGTGGGTTCCAACGCGAACGTATCGGGCAGCAACGGTACGGCAATCGGTTCGGGCTCGAAGAGCAGCGCCGAAGGCGCGACCGCGATCGGCAGCAGCGCGAACGCGTCGGGCGAGAAGTCGACGGCGATCGGCGACGGTGCGAACGCGTCGGGCAAGAACTCCGTTGCGCTGGGCGCCGGCTCGGTGGCGTCGAGCGACAACACCGTGTCCGTCGGTACGGCCGATCAGAAGCGCACGATCTCGAACCTGGCCGATGGCGTGAACGCGTCCGACGCGGCGACGAAGGGCCAGATGGATCGCGCGATCGGCGGCGTGCAAGGTCAGGTCAACGACCTGTCGCGCAATGCGTACTCCGGTATCGCCGCAGCCACCGCGCTGACGATGATTCCGGGCGTCGATCCGGGCAAGACGGTGTCGTTCGGTATCGGCGGCGCGACCTACAAGGGCTATCAGGCGGTGGCGTTCGGCGGCGAGGCCCGCATCACGCAGAACCTGAAGATGAAGGCCGGCGTGGGCATGTCGAGCGGCGGCAACACCGTCGGCGTGGGCGCTTCGTATCAGTGGTAAGCCGCCGGGCGGGGCGCGAGCCCCGCCCGCGCGAGCGATCCGACTGACTCCATTCAACTTTTTTCAGGCGTCCGCTTCACGGCGGACGTTTCACCATGACCATGAAAACCTTGTTGTTGCGCGCCGCGTCGATCGGCGCGATCGCGATGGCGCTCGGTGCGTGTACGACGCAATCGGGCGTCACCTACGACATCCGCGCGGTGTCGATTCCCGGCAAGCCGGACACCGTATTCCGCGTGAGTTGCGACGGGCTGCTCGGCAGCGCGAACGCCTGCGCCCGCGCGGCGGAGGAATTCTGCCAGGGCAAGGGCTTCACGCCGCTCGAGATGATCGACCGCGTGTACAGCCGCGCGCCGATGAAGGACCCGCGCGAAATCACGTTCATGTGCGGCAAGCCGCAGCCGGTCGTGCAGGCCGCGCCGCCGGCGCCGCAACCGCAACCGGCGCCGCAGCCGGTCCCGC
>NZ_LZXX01000082.1:171261-171686 GCF_001729305.1 Burkholderia sp. A2
GCGCCAGGTGCTGCTGCAGGGCGATGCGAACTTCGCGTTCGACAGCGCGGTGCTGACGCCGGACGCGCGTAGCCAGCTCGACCGCTTCGTGCAGATCAACAGCGGTGTCGAATTCCGCCGCGTGGCGATCACCGGTTTCACCGATTCGACGGGCAGCAACACGCACAACCTCGCGCTGTCGGCTTCGCGGGCCCGCAACGTGATGAACTACCTGCGCAGCAACGGCTTGAAGGCGCAGTCGTTCGTCTCCGAAGGCCTCGGCGCCGCCGATCCGGTCGCGTCCAACGCGACCGCGGAAGGCCGCGCGCAGAACCGTCGCGTCGAGATCCGGATCGACGCGAAGTAATGCGCAACGGATGACGCTCCACCGGTACGCGCGGGGACCCGGTCGGCGCTGAGCCGACGGAAGGACGCTCCCACCCGCC